>NZ_JBFAMU010000005.1:0-50425 GCF_040656655.1 Micromonospora sp. NPDC049799 | reverse complement strand
CCTTCACCTCCGACGTGGGGGAAACGATTCAGACCATGCTGACCACGCTGGCCGGCGACGATCCGAGCCCGGAGTCCGTCGAGCTGCGCGCTGATCTCGAGGCACAGATCGCGGCGTACATCGCCGACCCCTTCAACCCGTGGGCCATCGCGCGGCTGCGCATCACGGCCTATCAGAAGGCCGTGGTCATCAAGTACGTGCAGACGGTGCTCGAATGGGGCGACTCGCTGTTCCGACAGGACACGATGGAGTCGGTCAACGAAGCCACACAGCTCTACGTCATGGCCGGCGAGATCCTCGGCGACCGGCCCGAGGATGTCCCGCCGCGCGAGCAGGTGGTGGCGAAGAGCTTCGATCAGCTCAAGGCCGAAGGACTCGACACGTTCTCCAACACCATGGTCGAGGTCGAGAACCTGCTCTTCGCGCCACGGCCCGTCTCCGGCGCGGAACCTCCGGCCGTCAATCTCGGCACAACGCTCTACTTCTGCGTTCCGCACAACGAGAACCTCATGACGCTGTGGGACACCGTTGATGACCGCCTTTACAAGATCCGGCATTGCATGAACATCGAGGGCGTCGTACGACAACTCCCGTTGTTCCAGCCACGGATCGATCCCGGTGCGCTGGTGAGCGCCGCCGCCGCGGGTGGCAGCCTCGCCACTGCAGTGGCCTCCCTGCAGGTGGCGCTACCGCACTACCGCTTCCGCACCATGGTGCAGAAGGCGCAGGCGCTCGCCGCGAATGTGCGGGCGCTGGGCGGCGCGCTGCTCGCCGCGCTCGAGAAGCGGGACGCCGAGGAGCTGCAACAGCTTCGGGCCGGGCATGAAATCGCACTGCTCGACGCGGTCCGCGACGTGCGAGTTCACCAGGTGGAGGAGGCAAGGGCGGCGCTCGCCGCGCTGGAGCGCAGCAAGGAGGTCGCGGAGGTGCGTGCCAGGCACTATCAGCGACTCGTCGACGAGGATCTGAGCGAACTCGAACAGCAGCAGATCGACAAACTCAAGGCCGCCAACAGCTTCACCTTCCTGCACCAGATGGCGAGAGCACTGGCCGGCACCCTCGCCATCCTGCCCGACGGGGACCTCGGCACCTCCGGCCTGGCGAGTCCGGTCGTCAAGTTCGAGTGGGGCGGTGGAAACCTAGGCGCTAGCGCGGCCGGCGCGGCCGACTTCCTCGGGGCCACCGGGACGTTCTATGCGCAGAAGGCCGCGATGCACGGGCTCGAGGCGGCAAATGCTCGACGTGCGGACGAGTGGAAGCTCCAGGCCAGCCTCGCCGACAAGGAGACCGCGGCGCTGACCCAACAGATCGAGGCGGCGCGGGTCCGCCAGCAGATCGTCGAACGCGAGCTGGTGAACCACGACCTGCAACGCGACCACGCCCGCACCGTCGACCAGTGGATGCGCAGCAAGTACACCAGCGACCAGCTCTACGACTGGATGGTTTCGCAGGTCTCGGCGGTGCACTACCAGAGTTACGCGCTCGCCTACGACGTGGCGCGCCAGGCGGAGCGCTGCTACCAGCACGAACTGGCGCGCTACGACGCCTCGTTCGTGCAGTTCGCGAACTGGGATTCGCTCAAGAAGGGCCTGATGGCCGGTGAACGGATCACCCTGGATCTCGACCGCATGGAGGTCAGCTACCTTCAGAACGACAAGCGCGAGCTGGAACTGACGCGGAGCATCTCCCTCGCGGGCATCGACCCGGTGGCGCTCATCGCGCTGCGCGAGACCGGCAGCTGCACCTTCACACTCGACGAGGCGCTCTTCGATCTCGACGTGCCCGGCACGTACCTGCGCCGCATCAAGTCGGTGAGCCTGACCGTGCCCGCCGTGGTCGGACCGATGGCGGCCCTCCACCTCAAGCTCACGCTGACCAAGAGCAGCACCCGCCTCACACCCACGGTCGAGTCGCCCGATGACCCCGGCGCTGGCTACCGCCGAATCGGTGACGAGGACCTGCGCTTCCGCGACGAGGTGGGCGCGGTCGAGTCCATCGTCACCAGCGCCGGCCGCACTGATTCCGGCCTGTTCCAACAGGACCACGACGACCCGCGCTACCTGCCCTTCGAGCGGCGCGGCGTCATCAGCGACTGGCAGCTCTCGCTCGAGGGTGTCTTCGACGCCTTCGACCGGCGCACCATCCCGGATGTCATCGTGCACCTGCGCTACACCGCCCGCGACGGCGGCGGGGTCCTAAAGGCCGGTGCCATCGCGAGCATCGACGAGGCGCTCGCCGCCCAGGCGACGGGCGTCACCGACGCGCCCGGACCCCTCGCGCTCTACAGTGCACGTCGCGAGTTCCCCGACACGTTCAACGCCTTCTTGTATCCCGTCGAGGCCGAGACCGAGCAGTCCCTCGCGCTCCCGCTCGACATCGACCGCTTCCCCTACGCCTTCCGCGAGCAGGAGATCACCATCGACCGCTTGCTGGTCTTCCTCCTGCCGGCGGCGGACGCCGCGTGGTCGGATGCCGAGCCGCTCGCGCTCACGCTGACTCCGCCCGCGGGCAACGGGGACCCCGCCGACCTGATGGTCGCGGGCAGTCTCGCCGCAGGCGTGCCGATGGCCGTGTTCGACTACGGCAGCGCGGCACAGCCGCCGGGAACGTTCACGCTGACCGCGTCAGCGGCCGCCATCGCCGCGGTCGCGCAGGCATTCCGGACCGGCGACAAGCTCAACCCCGAGGCGATCGAGGACCTGCTGATCGTGGCGCACTATTCGGTCATGCGCGTGGAAACCTGAGCGTCGGTCGTTCCAGAATCACTACGGCACGCACTGGTCGTCGTATACCTCCACGGCAGGGGGATTCATCGCCGCGGCCTCTTGGCGCTGCATGACGCCGGCATCGCGCATCATCTGCTGATAAGAGGCGCCCGGCGGGTGGCTCCGGACCGCCATCGCATCCAAGGCCACGCCAGTCAGTACCGCGTTGCGAGTGAACTCGAATCCGGTTTGCAGGTCGAGCGGGCCCACGCCCACCTCTCCCATCGCCCCCCACATCAGCCGGACATCAGGGGAGCCGGCGAATGCCTCGTCGGGGTACAACACGGAGTAGGCAAATCCGGCGCCCGCCAACGCCTTGATGCCTTTCGTGCCGAACTCGGTGGCCAGCCGGCGCAGTTTCTGCGGGTCACTGACCCAGCTCACCTGCACCTTGCCGGTGCTGTCTTCGAGGAAGAACGGCACTCCCCGCACCCGCGGTGTGCTGGCCATCTGACTCTTGAACTGGGTAAGCGTGTCCAGGCTGTGTACTTCGAACCCCCGCGCGACGCCGGCCGTCCCCGTCACACCCGGACTCAGGAGGAGATTCCCCGCAGTGTGTCCCTTGATCTCCCATCTGCCGCCCTGCTGCAGATGCGGGTGATAGTCCACCTGGCCCGGCGTCCGGGAAGAACCCGCTCGACCCTTGACCTCGATGAACTTCAGCTGGCCGTCGTGCGGATCGACGTAGACGATGTCCATTTTGCCGTACAGTTCCGTGGTCGTACCGGTCTTCAACATGCGCTGGCCGTGCTGATCCAGCGGATAGAACTCGACCTGGGTGGCGTGGGGAATTTTCCTCGCCTCGAACTCCGTAAGGATGTGCCGGGTCATCGCCTCCTCGTCGGTCTCGGTCTTCGCCATACCGCTCGGATCCCGGTACCGCACCGGGTTTGCCCGGGTATACATGTAGCGATTCAACCCGTCCACGGTGCCGGCCGGGTCCGCGGTCTCCCACCGGCCCAGCCAGCACGCGTAGTACCGCGCACCGTGGTAGGAAAGCCCGGTCTCCTCGTCCTTCTCCTTGCCGGTGTATCGGTAGCGTCTGGCGCTCACCTCGACTCCGGAAGCGGTCGCGTGCCACGCAGTCGTGCCGTACGGGTGGTATTCCTCGTAGCTGATGATCGCGCCGGTCTCGTCCAGTTCGAGCAGGGCGCTGCCGAGGTGGTTGTCGAGCTGGTGGCGCAGCCGGTGCGCGGGTGACGCGACGGCGGCGCCGGCCGCCACGGTCTGCGTCTCCACCATGGCGATGCGGCGCTGGTCGTCCAGCACGTGCAGGGTGTGCCGCTCGGTGTCCAGGCGGGAACCCACGTGCCGGCGGTAGCGCTCGTAGCCCTCCAGGTACACAGTCTCCTCGGTGTTCGCTCCCCGCCGGACCACCTTGCGGACACGCATGCCTGCCGCGTCGTAGTGATACACCGCCTCGTTGCCGCCGCCGAGGTCGACGCGCCGCAGTTGGTCGCGGAAGTCACGCTCCATCGACGGCAGGTGCGGCATCGACACCATCGCGCCGCGGTCGTTGTGCGAGTAGAGGTCCGAATGCACCGTGTCCGGATCACCGGGCCGACTGGTCGCCAGCAGCCGGTTGCTGTCGGTCGCCACCTGGTAGCGGCGCCGCCAGAGCGTCCCACCGGCGACCGGAACGCCGTCGCCGCCGATGCCGCCGTGCACCGAATGGGTCATCGCAACGAGGTTGCCGACCTCGTCATAGGCGTACGTCTCGGTGTATCCGCGGACCGCCGCGCTGTCGTTGGGGTGCGGTATCCCGCCGTACGGAATCTCCAGTTCCGTCGGCTGGCCGACGCTCGCGTGCTCCCGGCCGGAGGCGGCGGTGAGCCGGTAGATCGGGTCGTACGCGTAGTGCGCCGTCGGACCGACCTCGGCGTTGTCGAAGAAGAGGGTGTCCTGGGCCGAGTCGGTGAGCTCGACGATGTTGCCGACCGGATCGTAGGTGTAGCTCAGGTCCTGCAAGCGCGCCGAGTCCCGGGAGCGGGTGGTCGTCAGTCGCGCAAGCCGGAACGTCTCGGGCTCATAGGCGTAGGTCGTGGTGACGCCGTTGCCGTAGCTGGCCTGCTCGCGCTGGCCGCGCGCGTTGTAGGTTACGCCGGTGACGTGCGGTACGGCGTCCACGTCAACCGTTCGCAGCCGGCCACCCTCGTCGAAACTCACCCTGGTGGCGCTGCCGTCGGGCGCAACGGCCCGGGTGACACGGTTGAGCGCGTCGTAGACCGCGGACCTACCGTGGTTCCCGGTCTCCAGCAGCTCAGCCGCGACCGCGTCGATCTCGGCCAGCGTGTCGAGACCCTCCAGGGTCGCCCAGTCGACCGGGGTGTCGACGTCGGCGAGAAGGGTTCGCGCCGCGTGCAGCGCATTGCCCTTGAAGTCGTAGTCATCGATGGTCACGACGCCGGCGGTGTCGTGCGTGCGGACCGCGCGGGTGCGCAGGTTCCCCGCCGTCACGGCAGCGTCGTCGTCCGGCGCGAGCGCGTCGCCGTAGATGACGACCTGGACCAGCCGCTCGCCGAGTCCGCCCTCGCGCGTCCATTGGCGGACGGGCCGGCGTAGCGCGTCGTACCCGATCCGCGTCTCCGAATCGCCGCTGCGCCAGGCGCGTACCGGTTGGTCGGCCGCGTCCGGGAGGATGCGCGTCTCCCCCGCATCGGGGCTCGTGGTCCGCAAGGCCCGGCCACGCATGTCGAACACGCTCTCGATGGTGCGGACACCCCGCGCGTCGGTGATCGTCAACGCGTCGCCCGCCAGGTCGAGTTCGGTCCGGGTCTCGTACCGGCCGGCAGAGCCGTTGTCCTCGATGGTCAGGAACGGCCGGGCGAGCGGGTCCAGATGGACCACGGCGGGGGTGCCCGCGTGCGCGCTGGTCAGTAGCGCTGCCCGCTGCGGCCCGGCGCCCGCGCCGCCACCCGCTCGCCCCGCGTACCAGGCGCTGTCCAGAACCGTGTCGTTCTCGTCGGACAGCGTGCTGGACCAGGCGTCGAAGGCCGTCGTCCGGAAGGTGCCGTCCGGACGGTCGACGCGCACCACGCGGCCCGCCGGATCGTAGGTCGTCACCTGCGTGACGCCCTGCTCGACCAGCTCGGCCTCTGCGTCGTAGCCGTCGTTCGCCGCGAAGTAGGGCTCGTACTGCTTGACCGGGTTTCCCTTGTTGTCGAAGATCGTGCGTCCGTTACCCACCCACCGCTCGCCACCCGATGGGCCGGGGGCGACCCGGGCCTTGGTCAACACCGGGTGGCCCAGCCCACCCGTGTAGGCCACGACCGCCTGCCAGCGCGTCGCGGGATCGCCGTGGGTCTCGCGGCTCTCGGTGCGAGCCGATACCGGCATCCCGCGGTCGCGCCAGGCCCAGACGTCATAGGTGAATCGCACGGCTGGGTCGTCGAGCGTGTCGCCCTCGCCGTCGCGACCGACGATCGCGGTGGCTGTCACCTGTCCGAAGGCGTCGAAGCGCGCCACGGTGGCGTGCCCGTTGGGATCGGTCACTTTCCACGGCGCCAGCACACGGTAGTCCGGCTCGGCGGTCACGCGGTTGCCGGCGGGGTCGACGACCGTGACGACGAAGAGTCCTTCGGGATCGTAGGTGAGGGCAGTCGTGTTGCCGAACGGGTCGACAAACGACACCGGCAACCAGAACCGGCCGGGATCGCGCCGCTCCCGGCCGGACCGGGCCCACCAGCCGCCGTCCGATTCCGCGTAGCCCGCCGCTTCCAGGTCGGCGACCGCCACATCGGTGCCGAAGACCTCGGTGAGCAGGCCGGGTGTGAAGGCCGCCTCGTACGACTCGTACACCAGGAGCCGGTCGCCGAGTTCACCCTTGGCGACCGGCTGATCGTCGTCGGTGGCGTACAACGTGAAGGCGCGCTGTACCGGGCGCTTCTCCGGCGCGGCCGCCGGCGCCGGCGGCGACGCGGTCACCTCGAACGGGATCGTCACCGCGACGTCGAACGCCTCCTGGATCGCGGCGGCGGACAGTCGCCCGGCGGACGGGACTTCGGTGAGCTCCCACCCGGTCAGCTCCCACGCGTCGGTCTGGACCGGTACGCCCAGGTGAAGCCGGGCCGCCTCGTCGCGGTTCACGACCGGGTTCTCAATGACGGTGATCCAGATGCGGCCCTGTTCGTCGTACGCCGGTGATCGCCGCGGATATGCCACCGTGGCCGCGCGCACGACGGCGCCGTACTCGTCGGCCTCCAGCGTCAACTGCTGCTGCAGCCGCGGATCCAGCGGGTCGCGCTCATAATTCGAGGTGATCGTCTCGCCCGGCACGACGTGGAACACCGCAGGCCGGTGGTCGTCACCCGCCTGCAGGCGCCGCACCTCGTAGTTGGTCTCGGCCACCGTGTAGGGGTCGCCCGCCATGTCTGAGCCGTCGTCGGCGAAGACCTCCTGTCGCAGCACGCGACCACGCAAGGCGCGGGCGGCGTCCCGCCGGTCGGCGGCCGCCAGACCCACCGGTACGACCGACTCCGGCAGCGACCACCCGCCGGAGTCCCCGGCCCAGAACTCCTCGCGATAGTGCTCCAGCAGCGTGCCGTGCTCGAGCCACGCCCCGGTGTGGTACCAGGTGACCGTACGCACCGGAGGCAGGTGGTGTACGAGGTCGCCGTTCGCGGCGCCGTCGAAGTCGGAGACCGTGCCGGTGTCGATCTGTTCCACCCGGCCGAAGCCCCGGAACTCCCGCTCGGCGCCGTCGAAGTATCCGTGGTGATAGGAGTACCGGCACACGAACCGGGCTCCGGTGACCCGGTCCTCGACGGTGACCGTCGTGAGCGTGTGCACCGGGAAGGGTAGACGCGTCGCCCACGGGCGGCCGGCCGACCGATCGGCGAGGTAGGAGTGCGTCGACGGGGTGTACTCGAGTGTCCGCTCCGCACCCACGCCGTTCTCGATCCGGGTCAGCAGCCACGGCTTCCCGGCGGTCATCAGATCGACGTAGCGCAGGGGCCGTCCCGCGTCCTGCGGAAGCGGTGATGACCAGACCAGGCACGGGGTGCCCGTACCGAACAGGTCCACCACCTGTGCCGTGGAGACGTCGTCCGGAAAGGAGATGCCGGTCAGCCGTCGCGGCGGCGACCAGCCGTTGCCGGCCTCGTTGAACCAGATCAGCACGTCGCCGCCGCCCAGGTAGACCAGGTCGTTCGAGCCGGTGCCGTCCAGGTCCGCCAGGCGCAACCGGCGCGGGTCGAACAGGTCGGGCCGGTCGAACACCGGCGCGCGCGTCATGACCACCCGGGCGCCGAAGTTGCCGTAGCCGCGGTTCGGCCAGTAACTGACCTCGGAGTTCCGCACCCGCACCAGGTCGATGAGTCCGTCACCGGTCATGTCGGCGGTGAAGACGGACTCGGTGCCGTCCGCGAAGAGCAGGCGCGGGCCGTCGTCCTCGCCGGACGGCAGCGGCCGGGTGTGCGCCTGGTCGAAGCCGTCCCTGCCCTGGCTGCGGTACCAACGCAGCGCGTGGTCCTCGGTCAGCAGGACGTCGGCGAGTCCGTCCCCGTCCAGATCGATGAACCGGAGATGGGGATCGGACCAGTCGAGGTTCGGCAGGGCGCCGAACGGTCGCAGCGGGCTCCATCTGCCGTCGGTGCGTCGCTCCTGCAGGCCCGGCGCCGGCCCGTCGAGGACGACCACGTCCAGCCGGCCGTTCCCGTCGAGGTCCTGCAGGCTCGCCACGGTGGCCAGAACCGGGCGTTCCGCGACGCGCTCCAGCGGTCCGAATGACCCCGCGCCGAGGTTGCGTTTGTAGAACCACGCGTCCGCCTGGCCGGTCAGGACGCCGGCCAGTCCCTCGCCGTCGAGGTCGAGCCACCGGCTGTCGCCGGCACCCAGTCCGGCCGGCAGGTTCTCGAGGCTGGCGTCGTCGAGCACGCGCACCGTGTCACCGATGACCGGCCGGCTGTATTCGAATGTCACCGGGGGAAGGGACTGGGGCTGCCGGGCCTCGTCGAAGCACGTGCGCTGCACTTCGCGGAGGAGACTGACCTGTGGAGTCGCGTCGTAACTCAGCGCCGTCGAGCTGACCAGCACGGGCCGGTCCGCCAGCTCCGGGATCGCGTGGAACATCAGCACCCGCTGACAGCGGCGTCGCGTCCGCACGTCGAATCCGGTCCGGAAGGACGACGACGGATCGTCCCGAACCGCCCATGGCGCGGACTCCACCGGAGTGTCGTCGGGGTGCTCGCCGTAGTCGAGGACGACCTCGAACCGGAAGGCACCGTCACTGAACGGCTCAGCGTTGCCGTACCGCACACGTTTGAGATAGAGCTGCGTGCAGCGGTGGCCGGCACGCGTTCGCATCCGCTCGACCGGCGAGCGCAGATCCACACCCGCCTCGTCCTCGGCCTTGTAGTCATAGACGGTGACGTGCCCGAGCTCGTGCTCCGTCCTTTCCAGACACCACTCGGCGGTCCGCCGCGGGTCATCCGGATCGGCGATCCGGGCGGCGGCGGAGGCGCCGAAGGTGGAGACGGTATTGTCCCGCGAGCGGATCTGCCACCACACCTCCCCGGTGGCCCGCTGGGTGAAGCGCTCGATGCGGGCGAACGAGGCTTCAGCCCTGGGGCGGTACCGGCGCACCAGCCAGTCGCCATCCGGACGGTCCACACCGGCTTCCGGGACCAGGTCCTCCCCGCCGGCGACGACGAACGTGTCGGGGTCGTCCACGTCGTTGTATCTGGGGAGCCCTCGGTCGGTCTTGCGCCGGATCCGCGGGACGGGAACGGACCAGCCGAGTCCGTACGGCCCGTTGCCGCCCCCGGAGTCATAAGTGAGCGCCAGGGAGGGCTGCTGCCCCTGGCGACCAGGGCTCAGCCCGAACGGGACCGACAGGGATGCGGTGCCCGTGACGGGGTTGGCCTCGAAGGTCTCATCGATGCCGCGCAGGGCGCCGCCCCCGGGTGGAAGGGACACGCTGGGCCGGGCGAGGAGAAAGTCGCTCGTGCGCCGGCGAAGGGCGTCGCCGCCTCCCGCTCCGCGGTCCCGAGGCCCTGCTTCGACCGGCACGAGAGCCTCCTGTCGCCACAGCGAGACTATTCCATCACGTTCGGGGACGCGGTCGGGTTGTCGACCGAACGACAGCTTTCCGGAGCGTTCAAACGATCCGGTCAGGATGGTGGATCCGCGTACTGGGGCCACCATCCGTAAGACGGTGGCCACCCTCATCAGGGAGGAGACCAACACCAAGAACGCTGCGGCCCAGCTGGTGCCGTAAGCGACGATGGCCTCGCCGTCTCGGGATGCCTGCCGGCGCCGGTATGACATGACGACCATATTGGAAGCAGCGAACCAGGTCACCGATGCTGAAGCAGGCCGCGTTCGGCCATGAAGGCTCGCAACGTTTCGGCGTCCTCGGCAGACATCAGGCGGCGTGGGATCACGGTCGCCGGCATCCCGCCGACGTACACGATCCAGAACTCAGGGGTGTCCGCCACCCGGGCCACCCCGTCCCAGGCGATGCCGCCAGACTCCGAGCCGCTGCGCATCATGATGTTGTCGTCGGTGATGTCGTAGGCGCCCTCGACGGCGTAGCGACTGGAGCGACGCCGGGCGCGCCACTGTACCCACGGTGAGTACACCATCGACAACAGGCCACCCACGACCATCGCCATGCTTATCGGCGAGATCCGGTCGCCCCACGCGAACCCCCGCGAGACGGCGAAACTGATGACCCCGATCGCCACCAGTACCGCGCCGACATAGCCGTACCTGCGCAACCGGACCCTGCTGAGCGCGGCGGCCACGCGGCCCGGGTACGCGGGATCGGCGGGGACGTCGAAACGGATGTGCACGTTAGAACGATAGTGCCCCCACCAGCTTGCGGGCAGCGCCTGCCTCGCGTCCGCCGGCCGGATCGTCAGTGTCCGCCGGTCGTCAGTGGCATGGGCGGGCACCTCGTCCCCGGAACGCCGGCAACCGGAGACAGCCGGGCGGCTGCGTCAGGTGATGGCCAACAGCACGGCCTGGCCGTTCACGGCTGTGGCGTGGTAGAACCGGCGCAGTTCGCTGAAATGCGACATGAGGTAGTCGAACTCGTCATCGCCGTTGGTCCAGATGGCCGGGTAGATGTCGGCTGCTGCCATGGCGCCCGGGTCGAAGCGGGCGCGCAGCGTCTCCACGTCCAGGGCGTCGAGCGCGGTGGCGATGGCACGGACGGTGCCCGGGTCGAGCAGCCGGGCGGGGCCGTAGCCACCATCCTGCCCGATCTCGTCGCCGCCGAGGATCGCGGCGCCGGCGCCCTCGCCGATCTGCCAGGCGGTGCCGGTGAGCAGGTAATGGATGCCGTGCCACGACTTGTCCAGATCGAGCTCCGGCTCGGGCATCTCGGCCTCGTCGTCGTCGAGGTCGCCGTACAGCAGCGTGTCGACCGTCGTCGGGTCGGCGAGCACCGCAGCCCACTCGTCGGCCGACAACCGGCGCCCGATCAACACCATGCCCACGGACCGGCCCTCTTCCTTCCTGGTCGGCGTGCTGTCACGCCGCTGCCAGTTCTCTGGCGGGACCGTACCGCAACTTCCATCTGTCGCTGAGAAGGTCGACAGGCTCCACGGACGACCTCACCGACAGCCGGCACGACTACTTGACGTGTCCGCCTCGGCTCAGCACAGGAGCCTGTCCTTGACGAGGACGTCCACCGCAAGGAGCACGACGATGCGCAACATGTGCGGACACCCTGCGCTGGCTTGGACGCACTAATCTTGGAGACCGGCCTGCCCAACGTGCGGCGCCGGTACCGCGCGTCACTGGACCCAGGGATGGCAGCACCGTTCGAGCCGGGCCAGGCTCCGGGGAGCCCGCTCATCGTGCGCGGGCTCCCGAAACGGCCCCACCCATCAGCTGCCAGCGCTCCGATCGCCGCCAGATGAGTGCGCGCGTCCTCGCACTACTGAACCAAGCGCCGAACCTCGATCCGGCCCCGGGCACTTCGTCCCTGCGAACGGTGCGCTTGGTCGCCTCGAGATGATCGACGGCCCACTGGGGCCGGGATACCCGCCGGAGACCGCCTGAACCCGCCACACGACCGCTGCGCCGGCGAGGCGCCCCAGTCTCTCCTGCTCAGCACGTCGTCACGGAGCCACCGCACGCTCGTCGTCTACGGCCCTGGTCAGTGACTAGGACGGCTCCCACCGCGCTGCCGCCGTTCACACAGCTCATGAGGGTCTTTGACAGCGGACCAGAAGCTGACCACCTCGAACGAACCGATCCCTTTGTGTGGACGCGGAGTCGCTCCCCCTAAGGGGAGGGCCAAGTCCCTGACACGCCCGCACCGCACGCCCACCGACGGGCGTCCCGAGGCCCAGTCCCTCGGCGGTTCGGTCACGACACTGGGCCATGCGCCCGCCACCCCGCCCGTGGTGGGGCTACCCGTCCCTCTCGTCCCGCCAGCCGCCGGGTTCGGGATGGTAGCCGTAGGCGGCGGCGCGCACCGTTTCCTCGTTCTCCAGCCCGGAGCCGATTGCGCCGCCGACGGTGGCCAGCGAGCTGGTGATCCAGGCGAGCGTCAGGTAGTCGGTGAAATCGACCGGCCGTTGCAGGATCTGTTCCAGCACGGATGTGTCGATCAGCAGTGCCGCGGCGAGCACCGTTCCGGCGAACAGCACCAGGTAGGACACCGCGGCGGCGAGAGTGAGGGTGAGAATCGTACCCACGTTGAACAGCCGGGCCAGCTCAGCCGTTGTCTCCCGGTCGGGTTTCTCCCACAGGTCGTGGGCGACGATCAGCCAAGTCACCAACGCGGTCAGCCCCAGGACCATGATCACCGCGAGCCGAAGTCCGCCGAGCGCATCGCCCATCAGCCAGATGGTGTCCGTGGTGAGCGCGAACGCGGCCGTGCCGAACGCGCCGACCAGCAGCTTGGACAGGCCCAGCAGGGCGCGCCCCGGGCGGTTGGCCTTGACCATTCCGGTCAACAGCCGCACCCGGCCGGTCAGCCGCGAGTCGACGTAGCGCAGTTCCCCGGTGTCGGCCTCACCGACCACCCGGTGGATGGCGGCAACCCGGCTAGCCATCTCGGCCGGCGCCCAGCCCGCCGGCGCCACCCGCTGGTCGGAAGCGTCGGTGAGTAGTCGGCTCACCAGATCCGGAACGGCCACGCGGGCCGCTCGCAGCTGGCCCAGTCCCAGCGCGGGCAGAGACACCATCGCGACTCGGCGACGAGCGGAGGTATGCGCGACCAGCGGCGCCCGCTCGGCGTGCAGCGGCAGGTCGGTCAGGCAGATCGCGACGTCCCACCGGTCGTCCGTGCGCCGTTGGGCAACATCGTCGAGCAGCGCCTCAACGCCACCGTCGCGGCGCGGCGCCACCTCACCCCAGCCTTCCCGGACGGTCCACCGCACGCCGGAGTCCACCCGCTCGGAAAGCCGGCCGGCCATCTCGGCGGTAAGCCGCGCGGCCACCCGGGCCGGGTGGTCCGGCGGGGTCGCCACCAGTCCGACGACGATCTCCGGGCGGTGCTGTTCACTGTGGGTCAACGGTGCTCCTTCCGTTAGCCCGGCTCGTCCGCGTCCATCGACAGGCCACAACAGAGCCGCGGCAGGTGCAGGACGACCAGCGTCGCCGGCACGTTCACCAGCCAGCCGACCACGCCGGCCGCGGCGTGAGCCATGGTCCCGAGCAGGCCCGGAGCCGCCCAACGGCGAAGAACCGGGGCATGACGTGTCGTTGCGCAGCAGCTCCCCGTGCCGGCTGAGGTGGTGGTAGAGCCAGAGCCAGGCGCCGAAAGGACACCCCGACCAGCCCGTACAACGCCACAGCGACGCCCTCGTCGAACCGGTCGCCCGCCTCCACCGGCTGAGAGATCACGCGGGAGGGCATGTCCCTCTGGTGGTGGCTGCCTCGCGTCCACCCGCTGCACGAGCGACATCGCGAACGGCGGCCGCCGTTCTAGCGTCGACCGTCAGGGTGCAGTAGGACCTTGGTCCAGCCGTCGTTGCGAGCATCGAAGTTTTGGTACCCCGTCGGTGCCTCGTCCAGCGTGAGTTCGTGGGACACCAGGAATGAGGGCTCGGCCTTCTTGGACTCGATGAGGTTCATCAGCTGCCGGTTGTAGGCCTTGACGTTGCACTGCCCGGTGCCCATGCTCTGCCCCTTGAACCAGAACATGCCGTAGTCGAACGGCGCCTTGCCCTGCTTCTGCAGCGGGTCCGGCGACCCGGGGTCCTCCGGGATGTACACGCCGACAACGCCGATCGTGCCGCCGAACCGCACGGAGTGCACGAGGTTGTTCAACGTCAGTGCCGCCTTCTCCTGGCCCTGCGGTTCGTGCGCCTGGTAACCGACGGCCTCGCAGCCGCGGTCCGCGCCCCTCCCGCTGGTCTGCTCCAGGATCTGGTCCACCGGTGATGCCTTGGAGTCATCGATGGGGATCGCGCCGATCTGTTCGGCCAGGCGCAGCCGGTCCGGATGGCGGTCGACCACCATCACCTTGTTGGCACCCTTGATGATCGCGGAGTAGGCGGCGAGCAGGCCGACCGGTCCGGCGCCGTAGACCGCCACATTGTCGCCGGGCCGCACGCAGGCGAGTTCGGTGGCGTGCCAGCCGGTCGGGAAGATGTCCGCCAGCATGACGTAGTCGCGTTGACGCTGTATGTCCACTGCGTCCGGCGGGAGAACCAGGCAGTTGAAGTCCGCCCACGGCACCCGCAGCAACTCGGCCTGACCGCCGCTGTAAGGACCCATGTCGGCGTAGCCGTAGGCCGCGCCGGCCATGCCGGGTGCCGGGTTGGCCACCAGGCAGTACGCGGTCAGCCCCTGGTTGCAGTTGGCGCAGGACCCGCACGAGACGTTGAACGGCATGCACACCATGTCGCCTACCTTGACCAGATCGACCCCTTCGCCGATCTCGATCACCTCACCCATGTTCTCGTGCCCGAGCACCCGGCCGGACTCCATGTCCGTCCGTCCCTCGTACATGTGGAGGTCGGACCCGCAGATGTTCGTCGTCGTGATGCGGACCAGGGCATCCGTCGGTCTCTCGATTCTCGCGTCCGGAACATCCTTGACGCTGATCGTCCTCGGTCCCTCGTACACGACAGCCTTCATCTGCGTTCCCCCGTGAAGAATCTGCTCACTGCGTGAGCCCATGCCCTTTCCGGCGTTCACATCCTCGCAGACCGTTCCGGTCCTGAAGAGCGGTTCTTCGAGGAACCAGGACATAGTTCAAACGCAGTTGGCGCCGGACTCCGTCACGGGCGTTTGGCATTTTCGATATCCGCCGATCGCCACCGGATCCGATGACACCCTGAACGCGGGAAGTGCGGTCGCGAGCTCAGGAGAGGCGGCATCGGGATCACGGTGAACGGTTTCTGATGCGTACCGCGTTGATCGTGTTGGCCGCGCTCACGGCGGCCGCGGTCGTGGACCTGGTCTCCGGCGTGCTGATCCGTCGGGCTGCCCGTGGCCGCTACAGGTGGCTGCTGGAGCCGTTGCGGCATGCCTGCCGCCGCCCGGCTGCCGCGGTACTGCTGGTCGGGGCGTTGTACTACGCGCTGCCGGGCGGACCGGCCGAGTGGCAGCGTTATCTGCGGCACACCGTCCTGCTGGTCCTGATCGCCCTCAGCTCGTGGCTGGTGATCAGGACATTGCACGTCGTCGAAACGGTCGCGTTTACGAAGCTGCCGAGCGATGTGGTCACCAACCGGCGGATCCGGCGGGCCCGGACCCAGATCCGCCCCGTGCGGCGGCTCACCGTCGCCGTGGTCGCGATCGTCGCAATCGGCCTGATCCTCATTACCTTCCAGCCGGTACGCCTCGCCGGCATCTCCATTCTGACCTCGGCCGGCGTGATCGGCGCGGTGATCGGCCTCTCCGCGCGAACCGCGCTCGGCAACGCGTTCGCCGGCATCCAGATCGCCTTCGCCGACGGGATGCACGTCGGCGACGTGCTGGTAGTGGACGGCGAATGGGGCCGGGTCGAGGAGGTGAAGCTGACCAACGTGGTGATCCGGCTCTGGGACGACCGGGTGCTCATCCTGCCGACCACGTACTTCACTGAGCGGCCGTTCCAGAACTGGACCCGGAACGAGTTCCGGGTGCTCGGCAAGATCCAGATCCATGTCGACCACACCGCCGACCTGGACGACCTGCGCCGGGAGGCATGCCGACTGGTCGAGTCCTCACCGCTGTGGGATCGCGACCAGTGGGTCCTCCAGATGGTCGACGTCACCCCGCAGACCGTGGTCATCCAGGTGCAGGCCTCGGCCGCGGACGGCGCCAGCGCCTGGGACCTACGGTGCGACCTGCGCGAGGGACTGGTCCGCTACCTGCGGGACCGCCATCCCCAGTGGCTGCCCCGCACCCGCAGCCAGTACCAGCCCTGACCGGCGGTCCGGGGGTCGCCACCTGCGCACCGGCGCCCGACGTCCTCCACCCCGTGGGCGGCGAGGCAAGCGACTCGCTTGCCGGTCAGTGGCTGCTGGCTCTACGCCATGTCTGCGGCCTCCCCTCGCGGCGCCGCCCCGTCGGCGGCGCATGGCTCGCTCGCGGCCGCCATCCCGGTGCGGGCATCGGCAAACAGGCCAGTGGACGCCGCCCAAGGGCGGATGATCCGGCCACATGCCCGCCGCAGTGCGTGGGCTTGCGCGGAGAAAGGGCGGGCTACGAGGGTGTGCTGCCTGTCGCAGCGGGTAACGCAGGCGACCCACTGGTACCCAGGCTTTCGGAAAGGTCGACATGACCCTCGCTGCCGACGCGATCGAGCTGCCGTCCGGCCAGACGATGCCCGTGCTGGGCCAGGGAACCTGGTACCTGGGCGAGCGCCCCGTGAGGCGGCGGGACGAGATAGCCGCCCTACGCATCGGGCTCGACCTGGGCATGACCATGATCGACACTGCGGAGATGTACGGTGACGGCGCTTCCGAGGAACTCGTCGGCGAGGCGATCGTCGGACGGCGCGCCGAGGTTTTTCTGGTCGACAAGGTGCTGCCGTCCAACGCCAGCCGACGGGGAACCGTGCAGGCCTGCCGCCACAGCCTGCAACGACTCGGCGTCGACCACATCGACCTCTACCTGCTGCACTGGCGCGGCAGGCATCCACTCGCGGAGACGATCGAGGCGTTCGCCGAACTCGTCGACGCCGGTGACATCGGCCAGTGGGGCGTGAGCAACTTCGATCTTTCCGACATGACGGAGCTGGTCGAGGCGGGCGGGGACTCCTGCGCGACCAATCAGATCCTGTACAACCTCACCCGCCGCGGTCCGGAGTACGACCTGCTGCCGTGGCTATGGGAGCACCGTATCCCGGTGATGGCGTACTCGCCGATAGAGCAGGGCCGACTGCTCGGCCACCCCCAGGTCGCGGAGGTCGCCGCCCGGCACGGGGTCACGCCCGCTCAGGTGGCGCTGGCCTGGCTGCTGCGGCAGGAGATGGTTGCGGCCATCCCCCGGTCGTCCAATCCCGAACACACCCGGGAGAACGCGGAAGCGCAAGACCTGCAGTTGACTGAGGAGGACGTGGCGGCACTCGACACGGCGTTCCCGCCGCCGACCGGCCCGCAACCGCTGGAGATGTTGTAGCGTCACCGACCGTTTCGGCGGACGGCGCCGGTCGAGGTCGGCGCCATCCGCTCGGCTATCCGGCGGTGGAGGGCGGTGAGCGCGGGCTGACGGTGGCGGTCAGCGGCGTCGGGTAGTCCAGCCCGCGGGCCACCTCCGGGAGCCAGGCGAGATCGCCGTCGAACCGGTGGCGCTCGTCGCCGGCGGAATCACGGGAGACCTGCTCGGGGCCGGGCAGGGTGGCCTCGCCGTACGACAAGCTCGAACACCGATCGGTCTCCGCCTGTACGCGCTGTCCAGGGACGGCGCGTCGTACTAGACGGCCATGCTGGTGCCATAGCCGTACGGGTCGATCGGCACCCCCTGGGTCACGAGCGCGACGATGATGTCCTCGCCGAGGCTGCCGCTCGCCACGATCTGGGCCTGGGACAGCCCAGCGCGGTCGAGGATCGCGCGGGCGTGGACGGCCAACGCGGCGAGGTCTCCGGAGTCGAGCCGGACGCCGACCTGCCCGGTCAGACCCCGGTGGAATACGGCGCCGGACCCCTGCCCACTCCGCTGCGCGCCGCCCTGACTCGGACGAACCACACCCGCCGCTGCCTCAATCGACACGGGACAGAACAGCCGCAGGTAGCGTCCCTCGCCGCCAATCCCAACGGGCGGTAGCGGCGCATCCGGCGCCGCTACCGCCCGAGCTTTCTGGCGGGTCCGCGTGCCCTAGCTAGGTGCCGACCCGGCGGGTCTCGAGCCGTCCCGCCCCCGGGCCAGTCAACTGCCAGAACTCCTGCGGCAACTGGTCCACAAGGTCCCCGTACTCCTTCGGGCTGGCCGACTCACGAAGGGTATCCAGCACGGCCCGTGCTCCGTCGGTGGCCACCTGGCGATCCACCCCGGCCCGTGACTGCACCCGTTCCAAGAATTCGGCCAGCCCGAACCGTTCCGGATCTTCCGTGGGCCTACGCACCAGGCCTCGTAGCTCCTCAGGGAGCTGGGAGGCGAGGTCCCTCGCCTGGCCGCCAGTGATCCGTTCTGCCAACGTCTCGAGTGTGGCGCGGGTGATCGGTTCCGACTGTCCCGGCGGAACCTTCGGTCGCGCTGCCACGGACTGGATGAACTCGGTGTAGTTCACCTCGGATCCCCTCTCCAACCGGATTGCGGCGGGTACCCGCGCCCGTCGGGGTGAAACGGCGGTTCTCCCGCCCTCAGCCGGGTGGATGACGATGGCAAAGATGGCGTCGCTGATCCGCCGTCTCCTTGGCCGCGCCCCTGAGCCGTTTGGTGCGTCGGCGCACGGGTAGACCGCGACCCGGTCCGAGGGGGTGGGCCGAGGATCGGAGCCATGTACCGGTGGTGGGCTCCATCCGGTCCGCATGTAAGCGAGACCCGAGGAGTGCGGGATGGCCGAACCGGAGAGCCGGGACACGGGCGCACGGGAGTCGCCCGCACAACCGCGCGAGCAGGTCGATCGGCAGCGCGACGCCGAGGAGAGCGCGGAAGTCTCCGGTCGGGGCCAGAACCTGTGTCCCGTCGGCGGGCCAACCGGTGCCGAGCCAAACAGACGCCCCGCCGTCTCGCAGGGTGGTGAACACGACCTTCCCCAGCCGGCTGGCGGGCACAGCAGCAAGACGATGTCAGACCCGGACGTCGTCCTCCAGCTCCCGCAGGTCAAGGTCGAACAAATCTACATCGAGGTCGACAACCTGGACGCCTCCGTCTCACTGCGAGCCCGGCTGGGTAGCCTGCTCCAGCTCGACGTGGGCGTTCAGGCGCATCTCGGCACGGTGAAGATCGACATCAAGGGCGTCGAGACCGAGGCGATGCTCGAGGTTCGACTCGAAGAGCTCCGCGGCATTCTCGACAGCGCCCTCCGCACCATCGAGCGCAACCCCCAGATCATCGAGTCGGTGGTGAAGACGGTGGACACCGCCGTGAACCAGGTCGGACAGACAGCTCAGCAGGTGCTCGGGCCCAATGGGCCGCTGTCGCAGACGCTGCAGCAGACCACCGAGCAGGTCGGTCAACAGCTCGGACAGACCACCCAGCGACTGGCTCAGGACCGCGGGGCAGCGCCCGCCCGCGGTGGGGGTCTGGGTGGGGTGCTGGGCGGATCTCCGTCCCGAGCGGCATGGCAATGGATGAAGAAGATTGTCAACAGCAGCCAGCCACTGAGGCAGGTCACGGCCCGGCTCGTAGGACCGCTGGGGCAACAGCCGCAAAGCTGATCGACGTCCGCCGTGGTGCCTAGCACCCCAACGTCACCCGCCAGCAACCCGAGCACCGTGCCCGGCTGCAGATCAGTGCGCCCGTCGTACATGTGCAGGTCGGACCCGCGGTTATCGTGGGCGTCGGTGGGTAGCCACCGGCCGTGATCAGGCCAACCGACGACCTCGGCACCCGGTCGGACACCAGCCGTGCCATAGCGTTCAGCGACGCCGTCCTGGCCATCATCATCACGCTGCTCGTGGTGGATCTCCGGGTGCCGGACGTACCGCCCGGTCGCCTGCTGTCGGGGCTGCTGGAACAGTGGCCGAGTTACGTCGCCTATCTCGCCTCGTACGCCTACGTGGCCGTCGTCTGGCTGAACCACAAGGGCGCGTTCAACCGCGTCAAGGAGAGTGATCGGGGCCTGCACTGGGTGAACCTCTTCGTCCTGTTCACCACCGCACTACTACCGTTCCCGACCGCCGTCGTCTCGGACGCGTTTCAGGAGCACGACCAGCAGGACCAACGCGTGGCCGTCGCCTTCTACGCGCTGATCGGCGCGCTGCTCTGCGCGAGCTGGATGGCGTTCTTCCACTACCTGGCCCGGCGCAAAGACCTACTCAAGGAAGAGGTGAGTGAACGGAACTTTCCCGCCGAGCGGGTGCGGGCACTCGTCGGGGTCATCCTCTATGCCGCCGCGGGGCTCATCGGGTACCTGGCCGCACCGCTCGCCGGCCTGGTGATCTTCGTCGTGCTGCCGGTGTTCTACGCCGTCACCAGCGGCGGTCTGTACCAGGTGCCTCTCGCCCGCCGGATCGCCCATCGCCCCCCGGCATCGGGCAGCTGACGGTCAGGCGACCGGCTCGAAGACGGCACGGAAGCTGATCAACCCGCAGACGGCTGGGGTCGTGTACTGGACGTCGGCCACCCCAGAGCGAAACGACAACTTCGCATGGATGCAGCACATCCTCGCATCGCTCGATGCCGGTGGGCGGGCAGCAGTGGTGATGCTGAACACCGCCGGGACATCGACCGACGTGCGGGAGCGCGCCATCCGGAAGGTCCTGGCTGGGCCCGCTCGGCGTGCTTCCGGCCTGGCAGCGTCAGGGCGTCGGGTCGGTGTCAACGAGCTCCGGCAGTTGTAGACCTGGGGCCGTTCACGACGGCGGCTACGAGGAGCCCCACGATCGGTAGCCTTGTTCGTGGCTGGGCTGTTCGTCCAGCGTGACGTCCTTCGCCCGCCCGGTGTCGCCCCCCGTACCACTGCCCCTTGCCGGGTGCGGGAATCCCCAGCGTGACAGTGCACCGACATGACAGGGTTTGTCCGTGACGGAGCCGTCGGTCGGGCAGATCCGTCGACGAGTGGGGTCGATTCGGGGGCGTACATGAAAGCCTTGGTCAAGGCGGGGGTCATCGTGGTCGGAGGGTGGACCCTCCGCAGGTTCCTCCTGCCGTCGGGCCGTCAAGGGCGCTGGCAACGGGGCCCGTTGATGCGGCGCGAACCGCGGTGGCACGTGGTGACCGTGAAACCGGCACGCGACGAGCTGACCCCGGACTCGCCACTTCCGGAGCCACTGGCCGGTCTCGGTGACGCCGTGGAGGTGCAAATCCGCCGAGCTCCGGCTGACCGCGGCATCGAACTGGCGGTACGGCTGCGTGACGGCGCCCAGTCGCCGGTGACCGCGGGAACCAGGCGACTCGCGGGTCGCGATCCCCACCAGGCGATCCGCGCCGCACTGCGCGAGGCGAAGCAGCTACTGGAGACCGGCGAGGTGCTGCACCCCGACTCCCCACCCACCACCCGAACGACGGCGGTCAACAAACCGCTGCAGATGGCGACGCGGCAGGGTCGCCGGGAGGGGCGACTGTGAAGGCCCTGTTGTGGCAAGGCGTCAACGAACTGTCGGTGGACGAGGTTCCGGACCCGACGATGCGCAACGAGCAGGACGCCATCATCCGGGTACGCAAGACGGCGACGTGCGGCTCCGACCTGCACCTGCTGGGTGGGTACGTTCCGTTCATGGAGCGGGGCGACGTCCTCGGGCACGAGTTCCTGGGCGAGGTGGTCGAGGTCGGCCCGCAGGTGCGTAAGCACAAGGTGGGCGACCGGGTGGTGGTCTGCTCGTTCGTCTCCTGCGGCCACTGCTGGTACTGCCAGCAGCAGCAGTTCTCCCTGTGCGACAACGGCAACACCAACCCCGCAATCACCGAGAAAGTCTGGGGCTTCGCACCCGGCGGCTGCTACGGCTACTCGCACGCGCTCGGCGGCTTCGCGGGCAGCCACGCCGAGTACATCCGCGTTCCGTACGCCGACCAGGGGGCCTTCACCGTCCCGGACGGGGTGAGCGACGAGCGTGCTCTCTTCGCCTCCGATGCCGCCCCGACCGGCTGGATGGGCGCGGACCTGGGTGGGGTCAAGGCCGGTGACGTGGTCGCGGTGTGGGGCGCGGGCGGGGTGGGCCAGATGGCCGCACGCGCGGCGGTCCTGCTCGGCGCGGAGCGGGTGATCATCATCGACCGTTACGCCAATCGGCTGCAGATGGCGGAGAAGTACCTGGGCGTGGAGACGCTCAACTACCAGACCCAGGACATCGGCGGTGAACTGCTGGAACGCAGCGGCGGGCGCGGGCCTGACGTGTGCATCGAGGCGGTGGGGATGGAGTCCCACAGCAGCGGAGCGCAATACCTGTACGACCAGGTCAAACAGCAGCTGCGCCTGGAATCGGACCGTCCGATCGCCGCCCGGGAGGCCATCTACCACTGCCGCAAGGGCGGAAGCGTGTTCCTGCTCGGCGTCTTCGCCAACCTTGTCGACAAGTTCCCGCTCGGGGCGCTGATGAACAAGGGCCTCACCCTGCGCGGCGCCCAACAGCACGGACACCGCTACATCCCGATGTTGCTCGAGCGGATGGCACGCGGCGAACTGGTCACCGAACACCTCGCGACACACACCATGCCACTCGACGAGGCGCCACAGGGATACAACATGTTCAAGAACAAGCTCGACGGCTGCGTACGCGCCGTCTTCGAGCCCGCCCGATAATCGGTGCCTGTTGGCCGAGCGGCGTACGCGCCGGCCAGAGCCGGCGGCCCGTCGTCCGTGCCGAGCTTCTCCCCAGGCAGACCACGACCACCGCGGTAGGGGTGATCCCGTTGGTCCTGCTCCACCAGCTGGCAGGGTCTATCTAGGGCGTTTGCCGCTCAGGGCTTCGGGAAGAAGCCGTCACACCGGCAGTCAGGAGCAGCGGATGAACGGGCCCCTGGCCGACGAAGCCGTCGGCGACCTCGAACTCGTGCACACCTTCACCGGGCCCATGCCCACCGGGGTGAGCGTCTCGCACACCGGCCGGGTCTTCGTGAACTTCCCCAAGTGGGGCGACGAGGTGCCCGCCACGGTGGTCGAGCTACGCGACGGCCGCGAGGTGCCCTTCCCGGACCAGGCATGGAACCAGCCCGCCCAGGACGACGACGCCGGCGCTTTCGTCTCGGTGCAGAGCATCGTGGTGGACCCGGCCGACCGGCTCTGGGTGCTCGACACCGGCAGCCCGATGTTCCGGCCGACGCAGCCGGGCGGGCCGAAACTGGTCCGCGTCGACCTGGACAGCAACTCCGTCGCCCAGGTCATCACCTTCCCGACCGACGTCGCGCTGCCCTCGACGTACCTCAACGACGTGCGGTTCGACCTGCGCCGCGGTGACGCCGGGATCGCCTACATCACCGACTCCTCGGACTCCGGGCCGAACGGAATCGTGGTGGTCGACCTGGCCAGCGGCGCGTCCTGGCGGCGGCTGCACGACCACCCCTCCACCAAGGCCGAGCCGCTGTCCACCTACCGGCCGATCGTCGAGGGACGGCCGTTCCTGGAACGCCCGGCCGAAGGCGCGCCGAAGCCGCTGTCGATGGGGTCGGACGGGATCGCCATCTCCGCCGACGGCTCCCGGCTGCACTACTGCCCCCTTGCCTCCCGCCGCTGGTACAGCGTCGCCACCGACGCGCTCGCCGACCGCGCCCTCACCGAGGACCTGGTCGCCGCCACAGTGGCGGACGAGGGTGACAAGGGCGGCGGCTCCGACGGTCTGGAGACCGACGACGCCGGCCGGTTCTACCTGACGTCGTATGAGAACAACGCCGTGCTGCGCCGCCGGCCGGACGGCGAGTACGAGACCGTCGTGCACGATCCCCGTCTGCTCTGGCCGGACACCATGTCCGTCGCCACGGACGGGCACCTCTACGTCACCGCCAACCAGCTGCACCGGCAGCCGAAGTACCAGCGGGGACAGGACCTGCGGCGCAAGCCGTACGCCCTGTTCCGCACCCGCATCGACGCCGGACCGGTCCTGCTGCGCTGAACCGCCGGGAGTGACCGGGATCGGGGCAGCGGCGGTGTCCTTCACGGCGGGGTCGCGGGACGTCCGAGCCTCCCGGACTCGTCGGCCTTGACGGGTGACACCGACACGGGCGCCGCCGACCGCCGCGGGGGCCTGAATCACCAGGGCTCGTCTCTGCACCCGTCACTTCAGGAAGACCAGGACCGGGGTCAGCCGACGATTCTGTCGTGTCGCGAGGGCTCGTCGAACCGCCCGACGTAGCGACAGCCGGCAACATCTGCAGCGCTTGACGCGGAATCAAGAGACCAAAATGCCGCCTCATCCAAGACGCAGATGAAGCGGCAGGTCAGAGCGTTGCACAGCGCACACGCTGACGACCAACCGCCCACGCGGTTACCGTCAACAAAGATCATCCGTTACCGGATGTTACCGCCGTTACCGGAGAAGATCTTCATCTCCCCAGGTCAACCGGCCGGGACGGCCGGATTCGAACCGACGACCCCTTGACCCCCAGCTTTGCAACGATTCTGTCACGCAGTGCCAGGATAGGATGAAACGTCCTTAGAAACGGACAAGAACGGCGTCCTCAAATGCCGGTCCATGCCGTGGCTCACCGCCGTATCCGCCGGTTGCGACCCCCTCCGTTACCAGGCTCGTTACCGCGGATCGTCAAGCGCCTCCCATGCCAGGCGGTCCGGACGAGCTCCTTGCTTACCCAGCGTCGGCGGCTCCTCCATCGACCGGCGGATTGGATGAGCCCGCGAGACTGAGCGCGCGGTGTCAGACGGACCGACCCTCACGCCCGCGGCGATTCACGTCGGCGCCGGAGCGGAGCTGCTCGGCCACGCCCGCAAGGTCCCCCGCCCGGATCAAAGTTTCCAGCGCCACGCCAATCCTCCGAGATCTTCAGCTGCTGATGTCGTCTGCTGGTGATGAACAACGGTGCTGACCGCTCGGCCGCCCCCGACCGGGACGCGGCTAGCTACGGTCGTCATCTCAGGGTCCGGGCGCCCGCGCGATGGTGGTCACCTGTCCGTGCTGACGTTCGAGCAGGTACGTGGCGCGTACCTGCGTAGCGCGCTCTCACCGACCGACGACACCTGGACTGCCGGAGCGGACACGCGCACCTCCAGGGGTACGGCTCGACCCGGCGCGGCCAGGTTCACCGGCGCGACCGACACGACCGGAGTGCCGCCGCCGACGATGTCGTCGAGCGCCTGCGTGATGGTGACGGGGGAACCCATGACTTCACACCCCTCTTCTGAAGCTGCCGGCTCCGCCGCCCACAGAAACGGAACCCTGCTCCACAAACATACGGAGCAATGTTCCGGATAGCCAACTGTCCCCGGTCGGGAGCGGTTGTCGGCGCTTCGGCGGCGTCGCCGGCCGGTGCCCGCCAGCCTTGCCGGTAGCTGCCGGTTCGAGTGGCCGTACGCGCTCACCTTCACCGGCACATAGCAACGCCATGCTACGTAGCATGGCCGTCATGGCACGGTCGAAGGATCCCGCGGTCCGTACGTTGCTGCTCGAACGTGCCGCCCACATGCTCCGCACCCGCGAGCCGATCACCCTTCGCTCCCTGGTCGCCGGCACCTGCGTGTCGACCATGGCCGTGTACACCCATTTCAACGGGATGGACGGGATGTGGCGGGCGCTGCGGCAGGAGGGCTTCACCCGCCTGGCGGCAAGACTCGCCACGGTGGTGCCGTCCGACGACCCGATCCGGGATCTCGCCGCCCTGGGCGCCGCCTATGTCGGCAACGCGTTCGACAGCCCGGACCTGTACCGGGTGATGTTCGACGCGACCTTCGAGCTCGAGGATGCCCATGCCGCAGACCAGACCCTGCACACGGTCATCCTCGCCGCCGATCGAGCCCGGCAGGCGCACCGCTTCGACGCCGACACCGACTCGCTGGAGCTGGCGACCAAAACCTGGGCCATCTGGCACGGGTTGGTCTCCCTCGTCGCCACCGGACCCCTGCCGCGCCAGACTCTCGACTACGGCGTATCCATGCTGACCGCACTGTTCGTCAGCGCGGGCGACGAACAGGCCCGGTGCCGCGCATCGGTGAAACGCGGCTGGGTACACGACCGCACCCAGGGCGGCTGAAGCCCCCGCCCGACACCTCGGCCGACCACGGCCACGGCAGGTCACGACAGCTATGGCCAGCCGTCGCGCCGCCACTGAGCCTCAAGACACACCCGACAAATAACATAGCGCTGTTATGTCAGAGGAGTCGCCGATCGGCGGCTCTTCCGGAAGGAGCGCACCATGGCCGTCTCGTTCGTCAATCCCGAAGGACTACCGGCGACCGACCTGTACCGTCACGTCGCTGTCGCGACCGGCGCGAAGCAGGTCTTCATCGCCGGCCAGGTGGCCGTCGACGCGGACGGGGGCACGGTCGGCGTCGGAGACCTCGCCGCCCAGGTCGAGCAGTGCTACCTCAACGTCGCCAAGGCCCTGGCCGGGGTCGGTGGGTCATTCGGTGATGTGGTACGCCTGACCGTGTACGTCGTCGACTGGACGCCGGACAAGATGACGCCGTTGATCGACGGCATCACCCGGGCCGCCGCGAAACTCGAAGTCACTCCGGTCCCACCGTTCACCGGGCTGGGCGTCAGCGCCCTCGCCGGCCCCGACTACCTCGTCGAGGTCGAGGCCACCGCCGTCATGGACTGAGGGAGGGTTTCGGCCATCGTGCTCGATGAGATGTTGTCCGACTGACCCGAGTGTTCAGGCGCGTGGTTGGACCAGGCCGTTGTCGTACGCGAAGATGACCGCCTGAATTCGGTCCCTGGCTCCGATCTTGGCCAGGACACGTCCGACATGCTTCTTGACGGTGGATTCGGTGAGGGTGAAGCGTTCGGCGATCTCGGTGTTGGTGGCACCCTGGCCGATCGCTTCGAGGACCTCTCGCTCCCGCTCGCTCAAGGTGGTCAGGCGGGGATCCGCAGGTGTGGTCGACGCTGGGTCCTGAAGGTAGGCGTCCATCAGCTTGCGGGTCAGGCTGGGAGCCACCACCGCGTCTCCGCTCGCGACGGCACGGATGCCGGCGATCAGTTCCTCGGGGCGGGCGTCTTTGAGCAGAAAGCCGCTCGCTCCGGCTCGCAGTCCGGCATAGACGTATTCGTCCAGGTCGAATGTGGTCAGGATCAGCACTCGGGTCCGCGACCCGGCCACGGTGATGCGGCGGGTGGCCTCGATGCCGTCCATGCCGGGCATGCGTACGTCCATCAGCACCACGTCGGGGCGGTTCTGCTCCACCATCCGCACCGCCTCGGCGCCGGCGGAGGCCTCGCCCACCACGCTCATGTCAGGGGTGCCGTCGAGCAGCATCCGGAAACCCAGTCGTTGCAGCTGTTGGTCGTCGACGATCAGCACGGTGGTGGTCATGAGGGATCCTTGAGGACTACGTCGACGAGCCAGCCTCTCCCGGCCGGGCCGGCGGTCACCACCCCGCCGTACATGGCGGCGCGTTCCCGCATGCCGAGCAGGCCGTGGCTCGGGGCAGCGGGTCTGCCACGGCCGTTGTCGCGTACTCGTACCCGTACCTCTCCATCGGAGGCAGCGACAGTAACGTCCGCGGACGCGCCGCGCCCAGCGTGTTTGAGGGTGTTGGTGAGCGCTTCCTGAACGATGCGGTAGACCGCGAGCTGCACGCCTCGGCCGAGGGTGTGCAACTCGCCGAAGGTGGAGTAGGTGATCGGCAGCCCGGCAGCCCGCACGCTCGGCAACAGCCGTTCGAGATCGTCGATGCCGGGCTGGGGGCTCAGCTGCGGGTCGGCGTCTTCCTCGCGCAGCACGCCCAGCACCCGGCGCAGTTCGGACAGCGCCTGCCGGCCCGTGTCACCGATCAACCGGAGCGGTTCGGCGGTCTGCTCGGCCCGCGAGGTCGCGAGCGCCGCGCCGCCGTCGGCCAGGCCCACGATCACCGAGACGTGATGGCCGACGATGTCGTGCATCTCGCGGGCCACCCGGGCCCGCTCCTGGGCGACGGCGAGGCGGGCCCGCTGATCCCGCTCGACCTCCAGGCGGGCGGCGCGCTCCTCAAGGGCGATGAGGTACGCCCGGCGGGTGCGCACCGCGACGCCGGAGGCGACCGCGGCCCCCGCTGTGCCGATCGCCAGGAGCAGGGTGGTGACGCGGTTCTCCGTCACCGGGTTGATCAGGTATATCTCGGCGACCAGCAGCGCGAGGGCGATCCCGGAGGCCCAGGCCAGCGCCCGCCACGAACCGCGGGAGGCCACTGCGAACAGCATCACGAGCAGGATCACCCCGGCGCCGACGCCGACATCCAGCAGTCCCAGGATCAACTCGATGATCACGGTGACCAGGAACGCCGGGAACGGGTATCGTCGCCGCCAGTACAGCGGCGGCAGCAGGACCAGGGTCGCGATCGTCGCCGACAGCGGCTCCTCGATGAGGTTGGGGATGCTGAAGAGCACGATCGGGACGGCCACCAGGGTGTCCATGACCCACGGGTGGCGCCGGTCGAAGGCCAGCAGCCGCGACTGCCGGTCCACCAGCCGGCCCTGCGTGCTCATCAGCCGATTCTCCCCTGACGCGCTTACGCGTCGGTCCTCTTGAGCCGATACGCCGCCGCGGCGAGCGCCACGGCCACGTACCCGGCGAAGACCGCGAGACCGGCCCACGGCGCTAGGGTGCCCTCCGCCTGGGTCAGCGCCATCGCGGCGCTGCCGGCGTTGCTCGTCAGGTAGGGGGTGATGGCCTCGGAGATCGACTCCGGTAGCAACGCGGCCAGACCGGGCATGATCAGGAGCAGACCGGCCAGGATCGCGATGGCGCCGGCGCTGGACCGCACGAGCATGCCGAGCGCGACGCCGAGCACCGCAACCAGGCCCAGATAGAGGCCGGCGCCGAACAGGGCCCGCAGTACGCCGGCGTCGCCGAGGCCCAGGCCGCCGACCGTGTCGTTGAGCACGGCCGACCCCAGTGCGAAAGCGGCGAAGGCACCGGCGGTCATCGTGACGAAGGCCGCCGACCCCGCCACGAGGCTCTTCGACCACAGCACCGGCAACCGGCGCGGCACCGCGGCGAGGGTCGCCCGGATCATTCCGGTGGTGTACTCCCCCGCCCCCAGCAGCGCACCGAGCACGCCGACGGACAGGGCGGCCAGGAAGCTGCCGGACAGGGCCAGATCGACCGAGGTCATGCCGTCACCCGAGAAGGAGGCTGAGGCGATCATGCCCAGGGTGACCAGGAGGAGAACAGAGATACCGGTAGTGATCCAGGTGGAGCGAAGCGAGGAGAACTTGGTCCATTCGGCGGCGACGACGCCACCAGGGGTGATCTTCATCGGGAGGCCTCGTATTCGACAGCGTCGCGGGTCAGGTCCATGAACGCCTCTTCGAGCGAGGCGTTCAGCGGGGTGAGTTCGAACAGTGGGATGCCGCGGGTGGCCGCGGCCAGCCCGATCTGGCGGGCGGAGGTGCCGGCGACGAGCAGCTCCTCGGCGCCGGTCGAGGTGACGGTGACGCCGGGGCCGGCGATCACCGTGCGCAGCGCGTCGGGGTCGGCGGTGACGACCCGGACGCCTTCGGCGGTCACGAAGTCGGCCACGGTGGTGTCGGCCAGCAGTCTGCCCCGGCCGATGATGACCAGATGGTCCGCGATCAGCGAGACCTCGCTCATCAGGTGCGAGGACAGCATCACGGTGCGGCCCTCGGCGGCCAGTCCGGTGAGCAGGTTGCGCACCCAGAGGACCCCCTCGGGGTCGAGGCCGTTGACCGGCTCGTCGAGCATCACCACGGCCGGGTCGCCGAGCAGCGCGGCGGCGATGCCGAGCCGCTGGCCCATGCCGAGGGAGAATGTGCCGACCCGCTTGTGGGCGACGCCCGAGAGACCGACCAGGTCGAGCACCTCGTCGACGCGCGAGCGCGGGATGCCGTTCGTGCGGGCCAGGGACAGCAGGTGGCTGACCGCCGTGCGGCCGGGGTGCACGGCCTTGGCCTCGATCAGGGCGCCGATCTCGCGCAGTGGGGCTTTCGACGATGCGTACGGCTTGCCGTTGACCAGCACGTCTCCCGAGTTCGGCGCATCGAGGCCGACGATCATCCGCATGGTCGTCGACTTGCCGGCGCCGTTGGGGCCGAGGAAGCCGGTGACCTGTCCGGGCTTCGCGGTGAACGACAGGTGGTCGACCACCGTCTTCGCGCCGTACCGCTTGGTTACTTCGCGTACCTGAATCATGCTCACCACGCTAGGATCGCGCGGCGCCAGGATCGTGGTACCGCAGTCGGCACTTCCCGGCCGCCCGTGGTACCCAGGTACCACTGGCAACCCTTCAGCCGGGCGGCCCGAGAGGCGCCGCTCGAGGACGCTGGGGCCCACCGTGACATGACGTCACTGGTAGGTCCCGTCCCTCTCGCATGAGAAGCGAGTGACCACAGTTCCCCGTACTTTCTGCAGACGACGCGCAAGGCTGGGCCGACTCCGTCTCCACTCCGGCTGACGTCGGCGGCTCCCTCGGCACAGTAGGAAAGTGCGTGGCCAGCGGTATCCGGTCCGAGAAGTGGCGGCCTGCACGTCATCGACCACACGAGGTGGAACTACGGGCGCGCCCGAGCATGAGCGCCGTGCTCAAACCCGCCGGGCACTCGCGGACGTAGAGGCTGCGGGGGCGCGCGATGCGGTTGGCGTCGGCGTACTCGGCCGGGTAGTTGCAGCGGTATTTGCTGCTGTCGAAGCCACGTGGCTCCGGCGCACCGTGGAACCCGTAAATCGGCGATATCGGAGTGAAGAGTCGGAGCCAGCGGCTCCGACGCAGGCAGCGTCCGGAGCGCCTCCACCGAGCCGGCTGGTTCACCGGTCGAGGGGCCGGGCCTTCCCGATCCGACCGAGGTGTGTGTGTTCAAACCCCTCGGTCGTCTTGAGTCCGTAACCGAGGGCGCGGTCGACCGCGATGTGGAATACCCACGCGACGGCCAGAACTCCGAGCCAGTCGATCGGGTCGCGGAGTGCGGCCGTGATCACGGCCACCGCGCCGAGCAACGCCGGCAGGGTGTAGGAGTGCGCCAGGTTGTAGCAGGTGGCTCCGAGGCGTGGCCCGTGCAGGTAGCCGAGCATGGACAGGTCGAAGACGAGAAAGAGGGCAAGCAGCCACCACCACGGGTACCCGGCGGTGACGGTCACGATGACGGCGAGGGCAGCAACGACAACGGCCTCGATGCGCTGCGCTGCGACCGGGTTCACATCTGGCATCTCACACCTCGGTGTCTGTCAGGGATCCTCTGGCGCCGATCACGCGTACGTCGAGCCGGACGGTGCCGCTCTCGCTGGCGCGCATTCCGGGCGACGGACCCGGCGGCCAACCGGGTAAGGGTGTCGCCGTCGCGCATCTGGGCCAGAGCGAGCAGGGCTTGCCGGCCGCAGCGAGACGCCGCCAGCGAGATCGCCGCAGGTGGAGATGGCTCTGAATCAGACCGCGAGGTGGTTCAGCGATCCGGCGGAAAGCGCGATCGCGGCGGGGTAGGACAGAACCCGGGCCCCGGTAAGGCACCTTTCCTGGTCCATTCCGGTCTCACCGGAGCCTGACCACCCCGCTACCGCCGTCCCCGGACCCTGAACGGGTTGTCGTGAAGTGCCTTTCTCGCCCGGCGCGGGCACGACGACGTCGGTCACCGGGGTTCTGATCCCTAGGGCGTGAACTGCGGCACCACGTCGGCGAGCGCCTGGTCGAGGATCTCCAGGCCCAGGTCCAGCTCGGCGTGGGTGGAGGTGAGCGCCGGCGCGATGCGGAAGACGCCGCCCATGCCGGGCAGCTGCACCACATTCATGTGCAGGCCCAGCTCCAGGCACCGCCCGGTGACGGCGGCGCCCAGCGCGTCGGCCGGTCGTTTCGACTCCCGGTCGCTGACCAGCTCGAGCCCGACCAGCAGCCCGCGGCCGCGCACGTCGCCGACCACCGGGTGTCGCTGGCCGATCTCCCGCAGACCCTTCCGGAGGTACGCGCCCAGGTGCGCCGCCTGTTCGTCGAGCCGGTCGGCCTCCAGCACGTCCAGGACCGTGTTGCCGACCGCGGCCACCAGCGGGTCCGAGACGTGCGTGGTGAAGAAGAGGAAACCGCGCTCGTGCGCGGTGTGCTCGATCTCCGGGCTGGTCACCACCGCAGCCAGCGGCAGGCCGGCGCCGAGCGTCTTGGACAGGGTCAGGATGTCCGGCACGACGCCGTCACGCTCAAACCCGTACCACTCGCCGGTGCGGCACAGACCGGTCTGCGCCTCGTCGAGGATCAACAGCCCGCCGCGCTCGTGCACCTTGTCGCGCAGCGCCGCGAGGTATCCCGGCGGCAGGTCGATCACGCCGCCGGAGCTGAGGATCGGCTCGACGATGCACGCCGCCAGACTGCCCACCGACTGGGCGTCGAACAGCTCGAACGAGAACTCCAGCTGACGCCGCCAGTCCAGCTCGCCGCCGGGAAGGGTGAAGTCGGGCCGGTACGCGTTCGGCGTGGGGATCGCGAAGTTGCCGGGCGCCGCGGGCCCGTACCCCTTGCGCCCCGAGCTGTAGGTGGCGCTCGCCGCCGCCTGCGTCATCCCGTGCCATGATCGGGCGAACGAGATGATCTCGTGCCGGCCGGTGACCAGCTTCGCCATCCGGATCGCCGCCTCGTTGGACTCTGCGCCGGTGGTGAGCAGCAGGACCTTGTCGAGCGGCGCGGGCAGGGAGCCGGCGAGGCGGCGGGCCAGCTTCACCACGGGCCGGCTCAGCATGCCGCTGAACAGGTGGTCGAGGGTGGCGGCCTGTTGCTGGATCGTGGCTACGACAGCGGGGTGGGAGTGACCGAGGATGGCGCTCATCTGCCCCGACGTGAAGTCGAGCAGGCGGCGGCCGTTGGCGGTGAACACGAAACTGCCTTCGGCGCGGTCGATGATCTCGCGTACGAAGCTGCCCGCGCCGATGTAGCGGACCAGGTGACGATCGGCGTCGGACCAGAACGAATCAGCCATGAACCGACGCTAGGCAGTCCCGGGGAGGCACGTCCATCGCACATTTCCGCTGTCGCTGTTAAGCAAAGCCGTACAGTCCGGGGTCATGACGCTGAATCCGTGGCGGCTGCGCCTGCTCGCCGACCTGGCGACCTACGGCACCGTCCGGGCCGTCGCGCAGCGCGGAAACCTGAGCCCGTCGGCGGTGTCGCAGCAGCTGGCCACGCTGGAACGGGAGACCCGGACCGCGCTGCTGGAACGCACCGGGCGGCGGGTGCGGCTCACCGCGGCCGGAATGTTGCTCGCCGGCCGGGCTCGGGAAATCCTCGCGGCCATGGACGCGGCCGAGGCGGAGCTGCGGCGCCTCGCCGACGAGCCGGCCGGCACGGTCACCGTGGCCGCGTTCCAGAGTGCCGTCCAAGCCCTCGCCGAACCGGCGCTGGCACGTCTCGCGGCCCGGCACCCGGACGTGAGCGTGGTGTTGCTGGAGCTGGAGCCGCACGAGAGCATGCCGGCGCTGCGTCGCGGCGACGTCGACCTGATCATCACGACGGCCGACTTCGCCGGCGCCGAGCTCTCCCCGGAGATCGACCTGGTGCCGCTCGCCACCGACCCGGTCGTGCTCGTACTGCCCCCGGAGCATCCGTTGACCAGCGCCGAGGCGGTCGCTCTGGAGGCGTGCGCGCAGCAGCGCTGGACGTTCGACGTCGCCGGCTCGTACATGTCCGAGCTGTCCACCCGGCTGTGCCGGGAGGCCGGCTTCGAGCCCGTGGTGATCTGTCGGTTCAACAACTACATGCTGGCGCTCCAGCACGTGGAGAACGGCCGTTCGATCACCATGCTGCCGAAGCTGGCGGTGGACCCGCGGTACCGGGTGGTGACCCGGCCGCTGAACCCGCCGCTGACCCGGCGCATCACGGCCGCGGTCCGGCGACCTGCCGCGTCACGCCCCGAGGTGACGGCCGTGCTCAGCGCGCTGAGAGCAGGTGACTGACCTCGGCCGGAGCCAGCCCGACATGGAGCAGCAGTTCATGGCGCCCCTCTTCGGGAGCATCCTGCGAGACGATCGCGTCCGGGAGCAGGCGGTGCGCGGTCCGGTCACCACTGCACCCACCAGCCCTCCGCGGCCTGACAATGCCCTCCGGCAGGCCCAGACCGATCCTGCTCGGGTTGCAGAATACTGAAGCACCTTCATGGCCGCCCGAGGACGGCGAACGTCGCCGGCACATCCTGCAGGGCGTCGGCCTGTTCGGCCAGGCCGGCGGCAGTGCGGGCGTCCTCGATCGTGGCCTTGTCCGGGACGTGCTTGTAGACCGACGGGCCGCGGATCCCGACCGCGGCGCCGAGTCGGCGGATGGTGATCGCCTCGGCGCCCTCGGTCTCCAGCAGGTGCCGCGCGGCGTTGATCGGCTCAGCACGCCGATCCGTCCGGACGGTGGCCGGGCGTTCGCGGCATCGGCGGTCATCGTGGGAGCCGGGCGGTCTCGACGCGCTGCTTGAGCGCGTGGTTGATCTTGATGCTGATCAGGTCGGCGGAAGTGTCCCGCATGGCGCGGGCGGTGAAGGGGTCGAGCATCGCGCTGCCGCCGAATTCGAGATTGACCAGCTCCACGTTGCCGCGGGCGGCGGCGAGCGCGGGCCAGGTGGTGGAGGGGCTCGCCGCGTCGGAGCCCTGGCTGATGGAGCTGCCGTGATGCAGCCACACCCTCCGCGTCCGGTCCTTCACCGGCTCCACGGGTGCGTCCGTACGCATCGCGTCCAGCTGCGTCATCTCGTTGTGCGGCAGCCAGATCTCGACGTTCTTCATGTCGGCACTCAGGCCCGCGAACAGCACTGTGCCGGGCGCGCCGGGCCGGGTCTGCGCCGAACCGGTGGCCATGTCGACGGTCAACACGTTGCCGCCGCTGGTGCTGGCCTGGGCGGCACGGTGTCCGTCGACGAGGAGGTCGTAGACGCCGTTCGGGCGGGGCGGTGCGCCCTCGTACGCGATCGTGGTGCGAAGGGTGTCGAGCTCCACCGTCGTGGCGCGGGTGCGAAAGGCCAGCCGTACGCCCGAGGGTTGGGCTTCTGCCATGGCGAGCTGCCCGTCAGGGCTGTGCGCACGGGCGTGGGCGGGCAGGCGATGGGGAAGCACACCGTGCTCGGTGCGTTGGATGTCGAGAGCGCCAGGGAGGAGATCCGGGGTGATTGCCGTGGTGGTCAACGCTGATGGTGTCTGCACCGCTCAGCCTTTCGTCAAGCGGCGTTCCTGATCGGCGGTTCTGGCAGAAGCGCCCGGTCGAACTGGAGCCGTAGCTGTCGATGATCAGGACTTGGGCCAGTTGGCTAGTAACGCGTCGAGAGCGTCCAGGACCCGCGACCACGTCTCTTCGGTGTCGGGGGCGCTGTGGCTGAAGCCGCCGCCCATCTCCAGCCCGATGTAGCCGTGGAAGACGCTGCCGAGCAGCCGGACTGCGTGCGTCTCGTCCGGCTCCGGCACGTCGTAGCCGCGCAGGATAGCGCGCGTCATCTGCGCGTGCCGGCGACCGGCGCTGGCCGCGGCGGTCTGCGGATCGAGCCGGAATTGGGTCGCCGCGTAGCGGCCGGGATGCTCGCGTGCGTAGTCGCGGTAGACGTTCGCGAGTGCGGTGAGGGCGGCCTTGCCGGCCCGTCCGGCCACGGCGTCGGCGGCGCGGTCGGCGAGTTCGTCGAGCGCGAACAGAGCGATCCCGGTCCTGAGGTCGCCGGAGCTCTTGACGTGTGAGTACAGGCTGGCGACCTTGACGTCGAATCGCCGGGCCAGTGCCGAGGCGGTCACCTGGTCGAAGCCGACCTCGTCGGCCAGCTCGGCTGCGGCCCGGATGAGACGCTCCCGACTGAGTCCTGCACGTGCCATCACCGCTCCCCTCCTTGGCTGTGACCTAATGTACTTTGCCTAAGGTCTTTAGGCAAATTATGGTGGACCAATGGAGATGCTCACTGACCAGCAGGTCCGGGCCGCGTTCGTGAACTGCACCAAGGGCGAGACGAAGCGGTTGTTCGTGCCGCGTGACCTTGCCGACCGGCCCTGGGCTGACCTGGATTACTTCGGCTGGCGAGACCCTCAGGCGCCCGACCGTGCCTACCTGGTCACGGAGATGGGTGATGGCCCCGTCGCCGTGGCCCTGCGGAGCCCGAGCGCCGGGGGTCGCCCCGCGCGTAGCATGTGCTCACTGTGTCTGACCGCCCATACGGGCGGCGTCTCCCTCATGGTGGCCCGTCGGGCCGGCAAGGCCGGACAACAGGGCAACTCGGTCGGCACCTACATGTGCAGCGACCTGGCCTGCTCTCTATACATCCGCGGCAGGAAGAACGCTGGCGCCGGAGCAAAGATGCACGAAACGATCACCCTCGAGGACAAGGTTCAACGGACGGTAGCGAACCTCGCTGCCTTCGTCGCGAAGGTGATCGGCTGAGGTAGGCGCGCTCAGCGAAGTTGTGACTGGCGGCGATCGCCGTGGCGCACGCCTCCTTCGCCTCGGCGCTGCGGGCGACTCTGCGGAGCAGGTCGGCGCGGGTGGCGCGCCAGGCGTGACAACAGGTGAGGGGCAGCGGGTCGACCAAGGCGAAGGCGACGTCCGGGCCGTCCAGTCCCGCGACCGCGACCGCGCCGTTGAGTGCGACGATCGGCGACGGGTCGAGCCGGGCGCAGCGTGGCCAGCATCGCCCGCGCCCTCAACGACACCGGCGTTCCCTGCCCGCCTGACGCCGACCCGGCACGTAACCCGCACGGTAGCGGCCAACGCTGGATGCTGACCACCGTCGCGGCGATCCTGACCAACCTCGCTACACCGGCGGCAGGTCTGGAACCGTCAACGTACCGACCACGACGACGTTCTACCGGATGCTCGACGGCGTCGTCATCGACGACGCCGAGGTCTTCAGCGAAAGCTCCCTGAGTGGGAGGACTACTACAACTACGATCGGCCGCACGGCAGCCTCGGCGGCCAGACCCCTTACGAACGCCTCAAGCAGAAGACCACGACCCAGGCGTAAACGATCACCGTCGGTTGCACACGGACGACGGGCACCGCCGGCCGCACCTCACCCCAGCCACCACAGAGAGGAGTTATGACATGCCTCAAGAGGATTTCATTGACCAGTTCGCCATCCAGCGGGTGATCACCGAGTATGCCTGGTTCGTGGACCGCCGAGACTGGGACGCTCTGGTGGCGACGTTCGCCGACACCGTGGTCGTTGACTACACCGCGATGAGCGGCGGCGAAGCAGAGACTCTCTCCGGCCCCGAGCAGGTAGATCGGTGGCGACGGGAGCTTGGCGTGTTGGATGGCACACAGCACGTGGTCACCGGGGTGATCGCCGATGTGACGGGCGATACCGCCACCGCAACCGCGAACGTGCTGGCTTGGCTACGACGCGACAACGTGCCGGGCGGACGGCTGTGGCACAACGGCGGCACGTACGAGTTCGAGCTGCGCCGCGTAGGCGAGCGATGGCGAATCAGCAGGCTGGTAGCCCGAGCCATCTGGATCGAGGGAAACATCGGTGTCTTCGCACAGTGACCCGAGTAATCACTATTTCCCAAGCCGACCAGGCGAGCCAGGCGTCATCGGCGGTCCCCGCAGACACGGCCCCGAGTTCGCGTGCAACGACCCGGCCAACTGGCCAGCGCCCAGCGCTCACCCCGACCAGCCTACGGCTGGGACCAACTGCACCCCAGACTGACCCGCCGCACCTGCTGAATCGACCACGACAGTGATCTGCCGATCATCGCCGGCCCTGATCCAGCTACAGGTCGAGCACCTGCCTGTCAACGACGGCTGAAAACCGGATCTGGATCTGGCCCACTTTCCGTGATCGGGACTGACCTAGATCAGGGCGCCGGTTCCACTGTGTAGGGTGCGTCGTGCGATCGGCTGATCTTGTTGCGGTCCTGCCTCATCTGGCACCTGTCGTGGTCGAGCGAGTGGACCGGCAGTCGGCTGGCCTGCGGATATGGGCGCGAGCGCGAGCCCGCCGTGCGGCCTGTACCAGTTGTGGGCGCCGGGCCAGGCGGGTTCACAAGTGAGATGGTGGATGAGTAAGACAGCACAGGCGAGGCTCCCGGTCCGGCATCGGATCTGGGTCGACCGCTGTCTTACCTGGAGCCTCGCCCTCATCGACCTCCGGGCTCGCCGCACCTGGCCCGAGCTGCCGGATCAACTTGGAAAAGGCTCACTAAGTCGCGAAGCGGTGCTCCTGTCGGACCCGCCTGGGAGGCAGCGCTGCATGAAGTTTGGCGGCGGCGTCAGAGTAGCCGGAGACGTCGGTGACACAGCCGTGGCCCGGATGCGCGAGCCAGAACCTGTCGTCCTTTTCGATCAAGAGCGCATCGACCAGCGGCACCGTGTGCACGTTGCCGCCGCCGTCCACCGTGGCAACGCTGTCGGCACCCACGACCAGGGTGCTCTTGTCCCCCAGCCGCTTCAGCAACCCGGGGCGGTACACTTCGCCCGAGGGTCGCATGGTCCCGGTGGGACAGGTCTGTTCGTCCGCGCCCGGTAGATCCGGCTGCTCCCCGCGCGGCACGACCAGCATCGCGGAAGACAACCATCGGGCCAGCACATCGCGTGCCGCCTCAAGGGTGAATCGGCGCAGACGGTCCGGTGGATCCAGCGGAGGGAAATCCGTCGTGCCGAACAACTCCTGTTGAATGTCCGTTCGCAGCGGATAGAGCCGCTCCAGCATGTTCGGCGGTTCCTTCATCCGCTGGCGGAGAGGCGCTGGCGGGGCCTCAAGACGTGCGGCCTCGCGGTCGAGCTCCGCACGGGACGGACCCTCGCGGATCAGCCGCTGCAGCTCAGTCCAGAGGATCTCAGCCGCCGCGCCGGAGCCCTTCGCCTTCGTCCGCTTCGGGCGGAGAATCAGCCCGAACTCGTGCTGGGCCGCCTCGATCGGCAGGGACTCCAGGTAGGCCCAATAGGACAGCCCCGCGCCGGCCAGCGCCACGTCGACGCGAGACTTCAGAACCACGAGCAGCGCGCTCACCACTGGGTCGGCTTCGGCCCGGAAGGCCAGCCCGGCCGCACGGACCTCGTCGGAGTACCAGACGGCGCCGGTCTGGTGTCGCACCGGCGGCACAGGATGGGTAACCCGTGGCCCCGCGGGCAGCGGAAGATTCATGGCCGGCGGCGCGGCGGTCAGCGCGAGGACCGCGTTGCCGGCGGTGAAGAACCGCCGCACGTACCGCCCGATCTCGTCTGCCGTGAAGAGTCGGTACTCCACCACCGGCCACCTGGCCAGACCAGGGCCGCGGGGCCCGTACCGGCGGGCGAGCAACGATCCCCAGGGATCCAGCAGCCCGTCGTCGGCTTGCCCGAGGTAGCGGTCACCGGGGTCGGCGTTCGCGAGCGCGTCGGCGAAATTAGCAGGCGGAAGGCATTCGATGACCGAGCAGACGGCGGCGAAGTGCTCCGCGACCTGCTCGGAGGGGCCCGCCGCGCTGAAGGAGGTCTCGCCCAGGTAGGTCACCTGCTCGCACTCCTCCGCGACGTACGGAGCGGCCCGCAGCACCAGCTCCTGCACCGCATGGGTCAGGCCGATCGTGTCGAGGTCCTCGTCGCAGGGGTCGCAGCCGAAGGACAGCACCCCGGCGAGCGGGCCGGGCAGGTTCTCCTCGAAAACGGTCACCCCGTCGATCTCGCCTCGTCGCATGCGCCGCATAGTAGGAGTTCGAGGAAACCCTGTCGACGCCCGACAATCACGGCATTGGCGGGGAACGGATCTATATCAAGATCAAGAAGGTTTCGGAAATTCCTGATCGCAAGCCTGCCGATCCGCACCTGTAAATCCTCCGAGCCGTCGCTTCGACAAAGGAGGGTCGTCCATCGAGTCGCCCTGCGCGCTCCTATCGTGACGGACGAAGCGGCGAACCACAGAACCGCGTTATGGTACCGACCATTGATCCGAACGACGGTCGCCCGAACGTCCAGTTCTCGTGAATCGCGCAGAGCGGGGCCGATCGGTGACGCATCGGGTGGCCGGCTACCCATATGACACCAGTAGGTCAGGCCGCATCGTTGGGGCGCTAGTTGGCGCCAACGAGCCGGGGTGCGGGTGTGAGGTTGAGGCGACCGACGCGTCGCGGAGGTCCTGGGGCCAGATCCACAGCCGGTATTCCGGATCGATGGTGAAGTAGTCTTCGGGGCCGTGCAGAACTCAGGTGCGCATGTCGGCGCAGTACCGCTCCCGCCAGGACCGTTCGTGGACGGTGAGTGGCTGGTCGTTGACCTTCTTGCGGGTGATCTGGAGCAGCTTCTCCATAGCCCGGTACTCGTAGGCCAGCAGGGTCTCGGGGTCGGCCCAGATCCCGAGGCGGCTGGTGCGGGCGTCGGCGGCGGCTTGGATCAGCAGGGCCAGGTCCTCGGCGCCGGGGATGGACGGGTAGATCACGAACGGCGCGGCCCAGCTGGCGGTGACGAGGTCGACGCACGGCGCGCGGTGCTCGATGCTCAGCGCCCGCCACACGACGTGAGCGTGGCCTCGTAGACGTCGCCCGCACTTGTGTCGACCTGGGCGGTGACCAGGTCGGTCACTGTGACCTTCGCTGATTCGGAGAGACCATGCAATGCCCATCGAGCGCCCAGGTCGGCTTCCCGTCGGTGTTCGACGGTGGCCGTGGCGGTCACCTCGACCGCGGACCTGCTCGAGCGCTTGACCTCGACGGTGACCTCGGCGAATCGCGAGGAGCGGTTGGTCTGCCGCAGGAGCCGGTAGGTAGTCATGATCTCGATGATTGCAGCCGTGGCGTCGTCCCTGGCATGCCGAAACGCTCTGGGATGGGACCGAGAACCCGGCCTGCCATCAATCAGTGCTTGGTCATCCGTGCCAGGAGTGCCAGAGGGCGGCGTAGGCGCCGTCGGCGTTAACGAGGTCGTCGTGGCTGCCGAGTTCGGTGAGCCGGCCGTCTTCGAGTACTGCCACCCGATCGGCGTCGTGCGCGGTGTTGAGGCGGTGGGCGATGGCGATGACGGTACGCCCGGTGACTACGGCGGCGAGCGCCCGCTCGGTGCGCCGGGCGGTTGTCGGGTCGAGCGCGGCGGTCGCCTCGTCGAGGATCAGCGTGTGCGGGTCGGCGAGCACGAGCCTTGCCAGCGCGAGCTGTTGGGCGTCGGCGGCACTGAGCTCGCGGGCGCCGTCGCCGAGTTGCGTGTCGAGTCCGTCGGGCAGGTCGGTATACCAGTCGGCGCCCACGGCTACCAGTGCGGAGCGCATCTGTTCGTCGGACGCGCCAGACGCGGCGAAGGCGAGGTTGTCGCGCAGCGAGCCGATGAAGACGTGGTGCTCCTGGGTGACGAGGGCGATCCGGCGGCGCCGCTCGGCCGGGTCCAGGTCGGTGATCGGGCGGCCACCGAGGCTCACCACACCCTCGCGTGGCGCGTCGATTCCGGCGAGCAGCCGGGCGAGGGTGGATTTCCCGGCGCCCGAAGGGCCGACGATGGCGAGACGTTCGCCAGGGTGCACCTCGAGGTCGAGCCCGTGCAGCACATCGGGGCCGTCGGCGTAGGAGAATCGCGCGCCGCGTACCACGAGCCGCTCCCCCGACGGCGTGGACGCCGTGCCGCGCGGTTCCGGTATCCCGATAGCGGCCGGGGCGACCGTGACGGGGCCGGAGCGGTTCTCCGGTTCAGTCTTCTGGCCGACACCGAGCACGCGGGCGAATGAGGCGAGGCCGCGTTGCGCCTGCTCCATCCACTGCAGTAGCCGGTCCAGGGGATCGATTGCCTGCTGGAGATAGAGCGCGGCGGCGACAACCTCACCGAGCGTCACCATGCCTTTGGGTAGGAAGAACCCGCCGATGAGCAGCACCGCGGCGATCGGCAACGCGTAGCTCGCCTCCACCACGGGGAAGAAGACGGAGCGCAGGGCCAGGGTCGCCCGGCGGGTGGCCCACACCTGGCCGATGCGCTGCGTGCCGTAGGCGATGCGATCGGCGCCGAGGCGGAGCGCCTCGACGGTGCGGGTGCCCTCCGCGGTCGTGGTCAGCGCCTCGGTCAGCTCGGCGGTCGCGGCCCCCTCGGCAAGGTACGCCGGCCTGGCGCGACGCAGGTACCAGCGGGTGACCGCGAAGATCGACGGTAGCCCGGTCAAGGCGACCAGGCCGAGCAGCGGGTGCAGCAGGAAAATCGCGCCGAAGAGAAGCGACAGTTGTGTCGAGGCGATGACGATGACCGGCACCACGTCGCGGACGGTGGTCCCGACGGTCGTCACGTCGACCGAGCTGCGGGTGGCAAGTTCGCCGGTGCCGGCGCGCTCGACGAGCGAGACGGGCAGGTCGAGCGTCCGCGAGACGAACTCCTCGCGCAGTCGGGCGACGGCACGCTCGCCGAATCGGTGGCCGGCGTACTGGGCGTACCGGGCGAGCAGCCCTTGGGCCAGCACGCAGACGCCGATCGCGAGCGCCAGGCGGTCCACTGCGGCCGCGCCCGGACCAGCGGTGACCTCGTCCACGATCCTGCCCAGCAACCATGGTGCGGCGAGCCCGGCGACCGCGGCGGCGCCGTGCAGCACCAGCACGACGGCGACCGCGCGACGGTCCCGGGCGATCAGGTCCCGCGCGGCCCGGCGGACGACGGCCCGGTCCGCGACGGGGAGCCCGGTCACCGCAGCGCCCCGTCGACGCCGACGGATTCCTGGGTATCGCCGGAGTCACTGCGCCGGGACACCAGCGCCAGGTAGCTCCGGTCCTGTTCGAGCAGCTCGACGTGGGTGCCGGTCCCGACGATCCGGCCTTCGCGCAGGTGCGCGACCGTGTCGGCGCACCCGAGCAGCAGTGGCGACGTGGTCAGCACGATCGTGGTTCGCCCGGCCCGCGCCGCCCGGAGTCGCTGCGCGATGCGCGCCTCGGTGTGCGCGTCCACGGCCGACGTCGGGTCGATGAGGATCAGTACATCGGGTTCGGCGAGCAGGGCCCGGGCGAGCCGGATGCGTTGGCGTTGGCCGCCGGAGAGGGTACGGGCCCGGATGCCGATCGGCGTGGCGAGCCCGTGTGACAGGGCGTCGACGACATCGTCGGCCGACGCCGTGTCCAGCGCCGCTCTGATGTCGGCGTCGCCTACACCCGGCCGGGTACGCAGAGTCTCCCGCAGCGTCCCGGCGAAGAGGTACGAGTCGTGGTCGGCGACGAGGATCCGAGCCCGTACCTCGTCGAGCGCGACGCCGGCCAGCGGCAGGCCGCCCCAGGTCACGTCGCTGGCGACGAACCGCCCGAGGCGGTCGGCCAGCGCGATGGCCTCGGCCGGGTCATCGGCGGCGACGGCGAGCAGCCGCCCGGCGGGTACCGTCAGCCCGGTGGCGGGGTCGTGCAGTTCGGTGGGCCGGTCCGGAGCGGGCTGGACTGCCGCCCCGCCAACTCCGGAAGGCGGTGCGGCGTCGTCCGGAGTCAGGTTGAGCAGGGCGACGATCCGGCGGGCGGCGACTCGGCCGCGGATCACCTGGTAGCCGCCCTCGAGCAGGAACCAGACCGGTACGATGAGGACCGCCACGTACCCGTAGACGGCGACCATCTGCCCGATCGTGATGTCGCCGGCCGCGGCCATCCGCGCCGCCAGCCACACCACGGCGGCCAGGAAGACGCCCGGGATGACGACCGTCAGCGCCTCGATCCAGCTGTTCACGGCGCCGACTCGGTATCCCTCGGTCAGCAGGCTCTGGGAGCGGGCCGCGTACCGGCGGGCGAACAGGCCGCGCCCACCGACCCCGGCAAGCACGCGCAGCCCGGCCACGATGTCTCCGGCGCGGGTGGTGAGGATGCCCTGCTGCTGCCGGTAGACCGACTCGACCCGTTCGAGGCGGCGCAGCAGGGGTCCCACGACCACCACCGTCGCGGGCACGCCGAGCAGCACGAACAGCGCCAGGAGCGGGGAGACCGACCACAGCACGACGGCGACGAACGCGTACGCGAGGACCGCGCCCACACCCGGCCCGGTCATCGTCAGCACCGCCGAGGTGTGCGTGACATCGGCGCCGCCGACGGTGGCGATCTCCCCGGCGGCGAGCTTGCGCGGCAGTACGGCGCCGATCCGGGACAGGTGACGCAGCAGGACGGCCGCGGAGCGGGCCGACGCATCCTCCCGGACGAACGTCATCGTGCGGTGCCGCATGATGCCCAGGTACGCCAAGCCCACCCCCGCGACGAGGATCGCGGCCACCCACCACACCAACGCCTGGTAGTCGGATGCGCGTAGCCCGTCGTCGATGGCGCGGGCGACGAGGTACGGCCGGGCAGACAACCCGAGCATCCAGGCCGTACCGATCAGGCTGCCGCGCAGCACCCGCCACGGCTGGCAGCGGACCAGCCACCAGATGTACCACATCGGACCCCTCGTATCCGGCACGCCAGGCTCGGGATGAGGGAGCTGCGGAGGCACCGGTCCAGGTTACCGATCACGCTCGCGGCGTATCCATGCATTACCGCGCCCCGGTTTAGTCCACGCGCGCCAACCGCGTCTCCGGGAAACTCTCGTCGCCGAGTGGCGCGAATCGAGGCCCGCTTCCGCTTCATTTCACCACGTATGGTGCAGCCCGGCTTCCCTCCGGAGTAGAAGCCTGCCGCCAGCAGCCAGGAACTCCTGCGGCTGCGGAGTGGTGGCATAGTGACCGGGTGATCGACAGCCGCGGGTCGTTGAAGTCGGTGGTCCGTCATGCCGTGCAGCTGGACGAGGACTACGACGACATCGCGCCGGCCGTCACGGCGCTGGCGGCATCCGGCGACACCACCCTGGTGCCTCACCTGCTGGAAGCATTGCAACGGTTTCTCGATGAGGAGAACTTCTACGGCCGTGACCTGATCGCCGCCGTCCTGGCCGGCATCGACGCTACCGCGGCCCTGCCAGCGCTACTTCGCGCCTCAGCCACCGATCTCGGCGACGACCAGGACTCCTTGCAGTCCGAGATCATCGAGCTGCTGCATGGCGACACGACCGCTGGCCGGGGCGTGGCCCGCGAGTTCGCCACCGCTGATACGCCGGACCTGCGCCGCGTCGGGCTGTGGGCGCTGGGCTTCGTGATCGACGCGCAAGACGTGGAGCTGCTCTCGGCTGCCGCGATCGACACCGACGCGACGATCAGGTCCATCGCGATCGGTTCGATCCCTGACCCCGCCGGTAACGACCGGGCGTTCCACACCCTCGTCGCGGCGTTGCGGGACCCGGACGAGCAGGTGCGGACATCCGCGGTGAGCAGGCTCGGCTACACCGGCCGCCGTGACGCCGTCGCGCCTCTCATCGGCCTGGTCGCCGACGAGGCGCCGCGGGTCCGGTCCATGCTCGCCTACGCGCTCGGGCGCCTGCGCAGCGACGAGGCGACCCCCACGCTGCAGCGGCTTGTCCACGACTCCGACCGGCACGTCCGTGAGCGTGCCGTTGAGGCCCTCGGGTCGGTCGGTGGGCCAGCGGCGGTCGACACGCTGCTGTTGCTGGCCGCCGATGCGAACCCCCAGCTGCGAATCCATGCCGCCAAGGCACTTCCGAGAGCGGTCGACTCGGATTCCCGGGTGGCCCCGCGGCTGGTAGAGCTGGCGCGTGACGGTCAGGCGGCGGTACGGGCGGCCACGGTCAGCGGATTGGCCAGCTCCGAGGCCCCGCCGTCACGCTGGGAGAACCTTCTGGTCGAGTTGGCCGACGACGGCGACCCCATGGTTCGGCAACGGGTCGCCGTGGTCGTGCGGCAGCTCGCGCCAGCCGCCGCACAGAACATCCTTCACCGCTACACCCGCGATGCCGACGCCACACTGCGCCGGCTCGCAGCCGCCGAGCTGGAGCGGCTCACCAACTCGCCGCTTTGACCCGACACCTGCAGCCCGTAGCACCCACGCGCTGCAACCAGATCAGTTCTTCTCGCCTGTGAGGGCGTCAATCAGCTCCGCAGCCGGCGTGCCGCGCGGCCGGTCGCTGACCTGGCCGTCCCCGACCTCGACGATCCGCCAGCGCCCGTCCTCCCGCCGGGCGAGGTCAACGGTCACGAACGGCAGCCCCAGGGCCCGCACCGGAGCTTCCACGGCCTCCAGGTCGAGGTCGTCGGGTGGGGTGTCGTCTGGGGTATCGGGATGCGCGGTGATCAGGCGGCAGGAACCGTCGACCCACCAGGTTCGCACCTCCGCCCCGACGAACGGTTCGAACCGGCGCAGCACGAAGCCGCCAACGTAGTCGTCGCCGCGCAATTGCCGGAAACGGCTGGCCACCCGCCAGGCCGCGGCGCTGTCGGCCGCGTCCGGGACGAAGCACGCCTCATGCCAGTAGTGCTTCATCGACTTGGTGTAGTCGCGCAGCACCAGCGGACCGGCACCGAACGCTGCGCACGCGTGAAGGAAGTCCCCACGATCGTCGCCGGCCGTCCAGGTTGACTTCGGGGTGTGGCCTTCGACCGCCGGGTACCAGCCGGGAAGCTCGTGCGCCCGCTGGTACTGCTCGGAGGTGGTTCGCACGGTCACCCCGCGATCCGCGAGGGCGTGCACCAAGGCTGCGTACTGCTCGCTTCGCAGCATCCACCCCCGGTAGACCGCGTCCGTCCCCTCGGGCAATCTGCCGACCGCCACGTCGGCGGCATTGCCGCGGGCGACAGCGTCGTGGTCGATCAGGGCGACATCGATTCCGGCCTGGCGAGCCGCTTCGGCCTCATCGGCGAAGTGCTCGTCCGGTCGGCGAGGATGCACCACGTCGCACGGCACCAGCAACATCATCCGTCCACGATCAGCTAAACAGCCGGCCGACGCATCCGAGTATCCGTACCCAACCGAGCGCAGACACCGGTGGCTACCTCCGGTATCGGGTCAACAGGTGCCCGGCGACGGTTTCCTACGGCACACCGGGGTAGGGCACGGCCGTCGGGCTGGTGGACAATGCTCGCCATGCCCGTTCCATGGCGGTCGAGCGTCGAGGTGCTCGCCGCGTCCCTGGCGGGTCATGGTCTCGACGCCGCCAACGTCGTCGACGTGGACTCGGCCTGGCAGGCCTTCAGCGAGTTCTTGCAGGTGGAGTTGGACGGCGTCGACCAAGACCCCGACTGCGACGCCGACGGTTTCATCATTCAGTGGGGCCGCCACTCCTGGAACGGCCACTGCCCCTCGCTGACGTTTACCCGGCAGGTGGCCATCGTCGACGCCGACGACCAAGACGGTACCTGCACCGATTCCGAATACTGGCAGGTCAGCCTCAAGATGCGCTTCGACGACGGGCCTGATCTCACCGGTATCGGAGACCCGCCGGAGCAGGACACCGGCTTCAAGTTCGCTCCTATCGGTCCCCGGCGACGCGCCGCTCTGACCGAGGTGCGAGCAGACATGGACCAACATTCACCCCTTCGGGCCGCCTGGCACACGACGCCGACCGACAGCGACCTCACTCTCGACCGCGCCGATTAGTGCTCAGGAACCACCGGCCCGGGCAGCGGCCCGGGTGTAACCGCGCGACAGCGCCGAACCTCCACGGACCCAGAGGCGTTGGACCGCAACGCTGTCGGCGACGCCCACTCCGCCGACCCGAACCGGCCGAGCATCGTTGACGCACAGATCGCCGCCCGGCACCAACGGCGGCGTTCGGAGACATCTGGTTCACCCGGCGCACCGGTGGTGGGGACCTGTTCGTCAACCCGCCGATCGCAATCTCACCGTCGAACCCGAGAAAACCGCCGCCCGATGCCTATGCCTCGACCGACCGGACCTGATCGCCAGGACCTGATCCCATGCGTTGATTTCGGCACGGTCGGACATCCGAACACACGCGACGCCCTTCACGCTAGGCAGCGCCCGATCTGCGGCACATGCGCGCATGCCACCAGGGCGGTAGAGATAGACCTTTACGTCGGAATTGCCGCCACGATGACGCGTGCTCGCCACGCACCCGCCTCTAGCCTTGCGATGCAGCGGCAGATGACATGGCCGGAAGAGTGCGGCTCAGAGTAGGTCGCGCCAGAACTCGACGCTCGCTTTCGGCTCCCACGGGGTCTCGCCTGGGCCCACGCGACCGAACTCCCGGTCTATGTAGTCGGCCAGATCCAACCCGTAGTAGATGATGTCGGTCTGCCACATCGACAGCACCGGGTGGACGAAGGCCCCGGGCTCACCAGGGAGATACCGATGCCCGTACACCGGCACCATCTTCGGAACCTGCGCCAGCATGCCCGTCGCTGTGGCCAGTGCCGCTGCGGTGCCGCTTGGGCGTGAACCCCAGCCGTCGTACCAGAAGCCGTTGTTCTCGACGTCGAACAGCACTCCTTCGCTGGGCCAGTCCAGCACACCGCGCAGCATGTCACGGTCTGCGTTCCGCCAGTCGGGCCACGGCTGTGAGTGTGCGTAGATCACGCCCGGCTCGCGTGGCTCGGGTCGGGTGTTCACCGGCAGCCCGGCGGACAGGAAAGCCCGGTGATCGACGGCGAACCGGAACCCGAATTCTTGCTCGATCCGGTCAAGTTCCGCGTCGGTGAGCCCTGGGTCGACCGCACAGACGGATCTGAGCCGCAGCCGCCGCATCGCTTCTTGACCGAGACGGCGGCCATCGTCGCCCTGTTGATCTAGCTGTGCCGCCACGACGCGAGACTCTACCTCGCCACCGTGTCACGGATCAGCGCCTTCTCATCGCACCGACACACTCACGGTGGCAGATCCCCGTGGTCCACGGAACGAGGCACATCCACCAACTCGTCGGTGCGCGGAGACGACGGCTCCCCGCAGGCAACTGGCCTACCCGTGCGCCGTTCGGCGCCCGTGTCATGATCGCCCTCATGAGCGAGTGGGCCTACAACGACCGTCCCGACGGCATCAGATTCCTGCCCGATCGGATTGCAGAGCCGGCTCGCACCGAGATCGAGGACGAGATCTGGGCCTGGATCGTGCGCGGGGAAGACAACGTCGGAGAGTTTGTGGACTACCTCGACGATGATGAGGATCGCCACGGTGTCACCGACGACGAGCTCGCAGCGGCCTACAAGAGGGCGCTCGACGTCCGGCGAGACCAGCAGCGCGAATGGGGTGACGTGCAGAGCAACCTGAGCCTCGCCTTTGCCGAGCTCAACCAGCTCGGCGTGCTGGCGAGGGAGAACTTCAGCTGCTGCGGCACCTGCGCCGCTGCCGAGATCCACGACGAGCGCGACGAGACTCGACACTGGCACGGGTACCTCTGGTATGACCAGCAAGACACCGACTCACTGGTCTCCAGCTCCGACGGCTCGGTCTACCTCGGCTACGGCGCCTATCCGCCCCGGGACTTCGACAAGGCGGCTTATGACGCCCTATCGGAGGACGACAAGCAGGCCCGGTACCAGGCCGAGGTGGAGCGCCTGCTGGACGAACTTGTCTTTCCGGTTCTTCGCACACACGGCATGCGGGTCGAGTGGAACCGGACCCAGGCCACCCGGATCCTGCTCACCGGCGCGCGATGGTATGCGCCCCTGACCTGAGATTAGCCCTGGGGCCACGTCTCGTGCCCGGCTCGCGGCAGATCCCGTCTTGGATGTCCGCCATATCCGTCACCGGTGACGACGAGCTCGGCTGATCCCCGCAGCCCTGACGCGCCGGAGCTTCCGTCGGAGATTGACCGGTACGACCTGTTCGTCGAGCTGAAGCCGGCGGCCTCTGCCGGCACCACGTGAGGAGGAGCTATGCGCAAGCCAGCCAAGACTGACGCTGTCCTTTTCGGGCTCGGCGTCGGCGCCGTGGTCGGTCCAGCCCTCGGATCGGCCGCTGTCTGGTCCGGTGTCGCGATCGCTGCGCTCGGCGTCGCGCTCTCCCTGGTCGGTACGACGGAATCCGACCTCGTCGGAGATGGCGTGGCCGACCGTGACGAGGACGCCGGGGTGGCAGGTGACGGGGCGACTGTAGAAAGCGCGGTCGTCGCGGAACGACGACGGCGGAACCGGCAGCGGCCAACCCTCAGCGGACTGGGCACCCGGGTAGAACAGATCCTCAAACTAGCCGAGGAGCAGGCCAACGACCACCGCAACGAGGCACGCCGCGAAGCCGAGAGGATGGTGACCGCCGCCCGACGGGAGGCGGAGGCGATCCTGCACCGGGCGCACGAACAGGCGGCCGGAAGTACCGGCACCCGCCAGGATCAGTCTCCGTCGGCAGATCCGCCCGCATGAGTCGTTAGCCGAGGAAGGCTTGTTACCAACCGTAGCCACCCCGAGATTGTCATCGCTTGCCGCAAGTGGTCGTTTACCTGCACAGATGCGGTCAGCCTTTCGTCGCTTCTTGTCACTGGTCGTGAGCGTCAGGGCAGGGTTTTCGGGGGGCAAACGGGGGCACCGACGGGACCCTTCACGCCTCACTGCTCCCCCACCACTCGCATTCCCCCGCGCACTGGTTCGGGCGGGCCGACCTTCACCTCAGCGGCAGTTAAACGGTGGGAGTTCATGTCGGAGGGGCGACGCCCACTGGACATCCATGGTCGCCATTCGGCATGAGCTGGCGCTGGCACCTCAGCCGACGACACCGCGACGGATAGGACCCTTGGGCCATGCCGCGGGACCTGGGGCCTCAACCCCGGCCGGCGCTGCGCACGCGACTCCTGCGCCAGCAACTCGGGCCGCAAGGGCGCCGACATGTGGGGGGCGGGCCATCGCGGCAACGGTGTGGTGGCGGGCCGCCGTACCGACGCGGGACAGGTATGCCGGCGTTGCCCTGCATAACAGACCCCCCAAACCCCCAGTAAACCAAAGCACACCACCTAACCCCGA
>NZ_JBFAMU010000004.1:0-52588 GCF_040656655.1 Micromonospora sp. NPDC049799 | reverse complement strand
CGGCGATGCCCAGGCCGGCGAGGACGTCGAGGGCGTGCCGGCGCAGCAGGTCCTCGTCTCGGTCGCTGCGGGGCAGCCCGAGCAGCGCCGGCAGGAAGCCGGCCCGCGCGCTGTGCGTGGCGCCGGCCATCACGTTCTCCAGGACGGTCAGCCCGGCGAAGAGACCGGCTCCCTGGAGGGTGCGGGCGATGCCGAGACGGGTGAGCCGGTGCGGTCGCGGTCGCAGCGGCCGGCCGTCCAACGTGAGCGACCCCGACCCCGGGCGGACGAAGCCGCAGATCACGTTGAACAGGGTGGTCTTGCCGGCCCCGTTGGGGCCGATCACCCCCACCACCCGGCCGGGGGGCACCCGCAGGGAGACGTCGTCGAGGGCGGTGAGACCTCCGAAACGCACTCCGACGTGGTGCAGCGCGAGCCCGTCGTCCATCACCCATCCCTCGCTCGTGGCGGGAGTTATTTACACTCGCAGTGTACTTTTCTCGGATGCCGCGTCAAGACCTTCGATCTTCAGACCGACTGTTCCTCGCGGCTTCCCGCGCCCTCGCCGCCGCACCGAAGCGGGCGGGTTTCTGCACGCGGACCGCAAGGTGTGGCGGGGCGGTCGCGTCCGGCGACCGCCCCGCCGTACCCGGTCAGGCGCTCGGGCAGGTGTTGCGGTACTCCTCGATCGCCAGCCCCGTCGGGCCCGGGCAGAGGAACTGCTCGTAGCGGGTGTCGTCGTCCACGAAGCGCTTGAGCCAGGCCACCATCTGCCGGGCGGTGGGCGTGTTCGTGGACTGCGGGAAGAAGTGACTGGCCCCGTTGAGTTCGAGGTACGCCTTCTCCGCCGACGCGGGGATGCTGGCGTAGAACGGCTCGGAGTGCGACGAGACCGGGGCGATGCTGTCGGACTCGCCGCCGATGATGAGCGTCGGCACCTGCAGCTCGGACCAGGTCTTGTCCAGGTTCCACGGCGCCAGCGGCACGGCGGCCTGCAGCGACGGGCGGTCGGAGGCGGCCTCCAGGCTGCCGCCGCCGCCCATCGAGTGGCCAGCCACGGCCAGACGGGTGGCGTCGATCCGACCCCGCACCGAGCTGCGCTGCGTCAGGTAGTCGAGGGCGGCGAGCAGTTGCTGGCCCCGGCTGGCCGGCTGGTCGTACCGACTGTTGGTCTCGATCCCGATCACCACGAAGCCGTGCGAGGCGATCCGGGGGCCGAGCCAGCTGATGCTGGACCACGAGGCGGTGTAGCCGGGAGAGATCGCGATGGCGCCGAAGGTGCCCTCGCTGGTGGTGGTCGGGTAGTAGATGACGCCGCCGCCGAAGCCGGTGACGCTCCACGACGAGACGGACAGCGACGAGGTGGCGAAGGGGCCACGGCTCGCCTCCAGCAGCGCGACGGTCGGGGCGGGGCCCCGCTCGTACGGGTTGGCTGCCAGGGCCGGACCGGCCGGAGCGGCGAGGACGGCCACGGCGGCGAGGACGGCGGCCACCGCCAGCCGGGCGATGCGGGCGGTACGGGGACGGGTGGTGGTTGGTGATGACACGTCGGGCACTCCCTGGTGGTCGGGACATATCGACGTGGGTCAGTGTTGGACGGGCCGCCCGACCGCCGCATCGGCGAAATCACCAGTTCCCGCGGGTTCCGCTGCCCGGCCCGCACGTCTGGCACACTGCCTGGCGTGACGACGGACCACCTCACCGCCGCCGTGCGGGCCTTCGCCGAGGAGCGGGACTGGCAGCAGTTCCACACACCGAAGAACCTCGCGATGGCCCTCGCCGGGGAGGTGGGTGAGCTGCTGGCCGAGTTCCAGTGGCTCACGCCCGAGGAGGCGGGTCGGGTCATGGCGGACCCGGACGCCGGCGCACGGGTACGGGCCGAGATCGGCGACGTCATGATCTACCTGACCCGCCTCGCCGACGTGCTCGGTATCGACCTGGTCGACGCGGCGCTGACCAAACTGGACGAGGCGGCCACGCGCTATCCGGTCGAGCAGGCGAAGGGGTCGGCGACCAAGCGCTGACGTCAGGCCCGGTCTTCGGCCTCCCACGCCGCCCGGACGAGGGCGGGGAGGACCTCGGCGGCCGGGCCGCGCAGGTTGACGGCGGCCACCGCGTCCAACGGTGTCTCCTGCGGGTTGACCTGGATCACCGCGGCGCCGAACCGCGCCGCCACCTGCGGGATCTCGGCGGCGGGATACACCAGACCGGAGGTGCCGACGGTCAGCAGCACGTCGCAGGACGAGGCGGCGTCGACGGCGGTGTCCAGCGCGTCCTCCGGCAGCGCCTCGCCGAACCAGACCACGCCGGGCCGGATCGGAGCGGAGCAGTGCCCGCAGGACGGCGGGGTCACACGGCGGCCGTCCGTCGGCTCCTCCCCCGGCCCGTCCGCCGCCCGCGCCGGACGGGCGCACGCCGAACACCGCGGCGCGAACAGGCTGCCGTGCAGGTGGACGGGATCCACCGACCCGGCCCGTTCGTGCAGGTCGTCCACGTTCTGCGTGACGACGACGGCGTGCGGCACCCGGGCCTCGATCGCGGCGACGGCCACGTGCCCCGCGTTCGGTCGCGCCCGCGCGACGGCGGTACGCCGCCACTCGTACCAGCCCCACACGAGGGCGGGGTCGTCGTGGAACGCCTGCGGCGTGGCGAGAGCCTGGGCGTCGAACTGCTGCCACAGCCCGGTGAGGGCGTCGCGGAACGTCGGCACACCGCTCTCGGCCGACATTCCGGCCCCGCTGAAGACCACGGCCCGCCGGGCCCGCCGAAGCAGGTCCGCGGCCTCCCGTACGCCCTGGTTCGTCATCTGCCGTGGTCCTTCCCGTCGTGGCCGCGGTACATCTCGACTCAGCGACCCGTGGGGTCCACGTGGTCCCGCCAGGAGTGCCGAGGCTCGTAGCCCAGCACGCGTCGTGCCTTGTCGATGCTGAGCAGCGTCTCGTGCTCGCCGAGCTCCTTTCGGACCTCGACGCCCGGGTAGACCTCGGCCATGAGACTGGCACTGGACCTGCTCATGACGGTGTCGGCACTGGCGATGATGAAGACGTCCGCGCCGGGCCGGTCGTGGGCAAGTGCCCGCTCGACCGCCCGGGCCCCGTCTCGGGCGTCGATGTAGCCCCACAGGTTCCATCGCCGCAGGAGAGGATCGGCGTCGAAGGACGGGAACCCGGCGTAGTCCTCGACGTCCATGACGTTGGAGAACCGCAGGCCCACCATGACCAGCTCGGGGTCCCACCGGCAGAAGTGCCGTGCCATCTCCTCCTCGAGCGCCTTGTTCAGCGAGTACGTCGACTCGGGACGCGGCGGGTACTCCTCGTCGACCGGCGCGTACGGCGGCGGAGTGTCGAACGGCAGCCCGAGGACCGTCTCGCTCGACGCCCACACCACCCGCCTGATCCCCGCGGTGCGCGCCGCCGCGAAGACGTTGTACGTCGCGGCGGAGTTGTTCGCGAAGGTGGTCGCGTTGGGCAGCAGCCCGGGGGCGGGAACCGCCGCCAGGTGCACCACCGCCTGGACCCCGCCCGCGTGCTCGTCGGCGCCCCCGGTGAAGGCCTCCACCACCTGCCCGAAGTCGGTGAGGTCGACGAGAAGGAACTCGCCGTGGACGTCGCGGGGATCACCTCCGGGGGCGCGGTCCACGGCCAGCACGTCGACACCCACGTCGCGCAGGTGCGCGACCACGGCGCGACCGAGTTTCCCGGCGGCCCCGGTGACGACGACACGGCGGGGCAGTGCGGACGCGAGAACAGGATCGGTCATGGCGACATCCTTGCCCGTCGCGCGTCGCGCTGCACGGGATGACCTGCTCCGGACGCGATACGCTTCGCGCACCCCCACCCCGAGGCGGTGCGTCGTGGAGTCTCGGTACCGCGGTCTCCGGCGAGTGGTCGCCGTCCTGCTCCTGACCGTCGCCGTCGCGGTGCCGGCGGGGTCGACGACGGCGGACACGGCCGGGTCGACGTCGTTGCGGGTGCTCCAGATGAACCTGTGCAACAGCGGCCGGGCCGGCTGCTACACGGGCCGGTCGGTGGCCGGGGCCGTCGAGGTGATCCGCGCCGAGGAACCGGACGTGGTCTCCCTGAACGAGATCTGCCGGGACGACGTCCAGCCCCTCAGGCGAGCGCTGGCCGACGTCCGCGTCGGCGGCACCGTCGTGTCGGCCTTCCAGGCCGCCGGGGACCGCCCGAGCGGCGACGCCACGCGGTGTCGCAACGGCCAGCCGTACGGTATCGGTCTGCTGGTGTTCACACCACGCCGCGGGCACGTGGTGCACGCCGGCATCCACCCGACGCAGGACCTCGCGGACCCGGAGGAACGGGCCTGGCTCTGCGTCTCCGCCACCGTGGTGCACGCCTGCACCACCCACCTGGCGGCCTTCAGCACGGCCGCGGCGCTCGGCCAGTGCCGCCACCTGTTCGACACCGTTCTCCCGGCCGTGCGGTCGACCGATCCCAGTCGGCCTCTCGTGCTGGGCGGCGACCTCAACCTCCGGCAGGGCGGCACACCCGACGTACGGTCCTGCGTACCGCCGGACCACCCGCGGGCCGACGACGGCGCCGTGCAGCAGATCACCGCCACGACCGACCTCACCGTCCAGTCGACCAGGTCGATCGACATGGGCGGGACGACCGATCACCCGAGCATGCTGGTCACCCTCACGTCCGCCCTCTGACCGGACCGGTCGCGCCGGGGGATCAGCTGGCGCGGTTGAGGTCCCGCCGGCCGGGACGGGGTCGCCGGCTCTCCGTGGGACGCCGACGGCCCTCCGCCGCCAGCATCCGGCCTGCCGCCTCCAGCCCGGTCAGTGCCGCACCGTAGGCGGTGAGCTCACGCTGGAAGTGCTCGACCTTGGCGTACCAGAACTTCAGCTCGGGGTTCATCCCCTTGGCATTGATGTAGTTGACGATGTCGGCCTCGGGCGTGATGCCCTGCCGCGCGTAGTAGCTGTCGAACCGGGCCTTGGTCCGCTCGTACTTCTCGCTCATGGCGGTCAGGCTGGCCTCGGCCTCCAGCAGCCGGTCGCGCAGGTAGAGCACGTACCGGCCGGGAACCGGCGGCTCGGCGGGCACCGGACGGGGCGCGGGGTACACGGGCATCGTGCTCACCCGGCCCGACGTGCGGCGCCGCCGGCGGTCGGGCCGCTGACGCCACCCGTCCGTCGACGATCGGATCCACCGTGGAACATCGTGATCGACCTCCCTTCATCCGCCTGATCGCCTCGCACCGGCACCGGCGCGGCGTTGGGCCTCTCCCCTGCCGGTCGGGCGGTTCCGGCCGTCCCACCAGGCACGCAGTGACGTTCTTCTACCCCGGAACCCATCGTGCTATGCCGCCAGAAGCTACTGTCCGTGCGGGTCGGCCGCGTTGAGGGTCGCGACGACCTGGTCGTAGTCGCCGCGCGCCTCGCCGTAGCGGAGGAACTTGACGCGTGCGACCTGGATCTCCTTCGCGTCCGGTTGTGACTCGATCAGCCCGACGACCTCGGTCACGAACTCGTCCAGCGGCATCGCGAACGCGCTGTTCTCCTGCCCGGGCAGGAGCGACGTACGCACAGCCGGCGGCTCCAGCTCCACGACCTTCACGGTCGTGTCGGCCAGTTGCAGCCGGATCGACTCGCTGAGCATGTGGATCGCGGCCTTCGACGCGTTGTAGCTCGGGGTGACCTTGAGCGGTGCGAAGGCGAGGCCCGACGAGACGGTCATGATGGTGGCGTCCGGCTGCGCCCGCAGGTGTTCGACGAACGCGGCGATGAGGCGGATCGGGCCGAGCACGTTGGTCGTGATGACCGATTCGGCGGACGCGAGGAACGATGCGGGCTGGTGCCAGTCCTCGACACGCATGATGCCGGCCATCGTGACCAGGACGTTGAGGTCGGGGTGTCTGTTCAACACCTCCTTGGCGGCCGCGTCGACGCTCGCGGGATCCGCCGTGTCGATCGTGACGGTGTCGATCTCGGGATGTTCCGCGGCGATCTGCTCGAGCAGGTCCACGCGCCGGCCGCCGACGATCACCCTGTTGCCTCTGTCCTTCAGCGCGAGCGCGAGGGCGAGGCCGATACCGGTGGTGGACCCGGGGATGAAGATGGTGTTTCCGGAGATGTTCATGAACCAACCCTGGTCCGCCGTGCCGTTCGGGGGCAGAGACCGCTTGTCGGGGGATCGGCGATCCCTGGTTCGCGCCCGCCGTCGCCGGATACTCAGATCATGGACCGTGCAGCACTGGCCGATTTCCTGCGCCGCCGTCGGGAGTCCCTGCAGCCCGGGGACGTCGGGCTGGTGGCGGGCGCGCGCCGGCGCGCACCGGGTCTGCGACGGGAGGAGGTGGCCACCCTCGCCGCCATGTCGACCGACTACTACACCCGCCTCGAACAGCAGCGCGGCCCGCAGCCGAGCCCGCAGATGCTCGCGTCGCTCGCGCGGGCGCTGCGGTTGACGAGCGACGAACGCGACTACCTGTTCCGGGTTGCGGGGCACAACGCCCCGGCCACCGTGTCCACCACGACGCACGTCGCCCCGGCGCTGCTGCGCGTGCTGGACCGGCTCGACGACACCCCGGCCCTGGTCCTGTCCAATCTCGGCGAGACACTCGTGCAGAACCGGATGGCCGAAGCCCTGTTCGGCGACAGATCGGGCCACACGGGGCTCGCCCGCAGCGAGATTTACCGATGGTTCACCGATCCCGCGGAGCGGCTGCGCTACCCCGAGCCGGACCGCGACCGGCAGGGCCGCGCCCAGGTCGCCAACCTGCGTGCCGCGTACGGGTCGATGGGCCCGCAGTCGCGTGCGGGCGAGATCGTACGGGCGCTGCAGAAGGCGAGCCCGGACTTCGCCGAGCTGTGGGAACGCCACGAGGTCGCCCAGCGCTTCGCGGACCACAAGACGCTCATCCATCCCGAGCTCGGCCCGATCGAGCTCGACTGCCAGGCGCTGTTCACCGAGGACCAGTCCCAGGCCCTGCTCGTGCTCACCGCGCCGCCGCGCAGCGAGGGCTACGAGAAGCTGAAACTGCTCGCCGTGCTGGGGCACGAGCGATTCCCGATCGACGCGCCGCCACGTTGAATCCTGCCTGGCGAACCGGCCGAGGCAGAGCGCCGATCCACGTTCATACGCCGAGCTCGCGACCGTTCTCGTCCAGCATGTGCTCGGCCCAGTACCGGTCCCACTCGTCGCCGACGTGCTGCGGAACCTTGCCCTCGGGGAACTGCACGAAGCCGGCGGGCGGCGCTTGTCCGTCCTCGACGCAGGTCCGGCCGGTAGTGCTCCGCACCGCTGCCACCGGGTACTCACCGGAGGAGCAGATCGACTCCCGGAATGCGCAGCCGGCGGCCAGGAAGATCCCCGCCACGCCCCCCACCGTCAGCACAGCCACCGTTCGTCTACCCATGATCTGTTGCCCTCCCTCGTCGGTTCGGACAGTTTCGCAAGGGTCAGTGCAGGGGGACGGTGATCGGCTCGTGGGTCACCGTCCCATCAGGTCGCCGGCGGGCGACGGGAACCGGCGTGGCTCCCGGCGGCGTCGGCCCGTACGGGATCACGACCAGCCGGTCCGGCGTCACGTGCACGAGCAGGCAGTGCGGCACGGCGGCCCAGGACAGCGTGCCGGCCTCCGCGAGTCCGACCGGTGTCCTCTCGTCCAGCTTCCCGCCCGCGCCGGACACCACGTACTGCAGCTCGTCGACCTGCCCGTGCTGGAAGTTGTGCTCGTGGCCGTGCAGCAGCAGCCGGACGCCGTGGCGCCGGTACAGCGGCACCAGCCGTTGCAGTTGTTCCGGCATGGACTCGTGGTTGGGTCCCGCGCAGTAGGCGGGGTGGTGCGAGAACGGCACCTGCCACACCGCGTCACTGCTGGCGAGGGTCCGCTCCAGCCACCCCCGCTGTCCGGGCTCGTCGAACCAGTGCAGGCCCCGCTCGGCTCCCCAGGTGGTGTCGACGCAGACCAGCTCCAGCAGCGAGCCGACCCGCAGCCGGTAGAACAGGCCGGGGTCGATCGACGCCCGCCCGGCCTCCTCCCGCGGCCCGAACCGGCTGCGCAGGTAGAGGTTGTCCTCGAGCTGCTCCCGGTCGTCACTGGCCTCGGTGTCCGAGCTGTCGTGGTTGCCGGCGGTCGGGTAGAAGGGTAGGTGGTCGAACAGGTACCGGTACGGTTGGAAGAACGTGAGCCACCAGTCCTCGTCGAAGGCGCCGGTGGCGTCCTGCGGGCCGCCCGGCCCGTGGTAGATCGAGTCGCCGAGACCGACGACGAACCGGATGTCGAACGCGTCTGCCAACCGCTGCATCGTGCGGGCAACGGCGAGCTGCCGCATCCCGTCGGCACCGGAGGCGATGCCGACGCCGAAGTCGCCGACGGCCAGGAAGGTCACCGGGTCCGGCTGCGAGCCGCCGGCGTGGGTCCGCAGCCGCTGGTCGAGCGGCCGCCATGCGGCGCCCAGCGTCCCCGGCGCCCAGTCAAAGCGCTCCCCCGCGCCCCACGGCTCGCCGTCCACGAGCACTCGATACCGGTACGTCGTGGCGGGACGCAACCCCTTCACCCAAGCGTGGTTGGCCTCGTCGGTGACGGTCCTGCCGACGATCACCCCGTCGCCGTCGACCACCTCCACCACCGCCCGGCCACGCGGTTCGGACCGGGCGCCGAACGTCTCCCCGGTTCGCTCTGCCCGCCACCCGCCCGCGTGCTCCCCCAGGTGGAAGCCGCCCCAGGCGATCAGCGCGGCCTCGTCCGTGACGTCGACGAGCTGGACGTATGGCTCAAAGTGTGTGTGTGCGCCCACCACCGTGCGGTACCCGCGAAGGGAGCCGACGGAAACCCGGCATCGCGAGTGCGGTGGGCAGGCGCGTGGTCAGCACTCGGGGCTCCCGCTCATCCGCTGAGGTGGCCTGCCCGGCTTCGAGTCCCCAACACACGGTGCCGTTCCGGTGCGGGCGGGTCCCAGGTCGGATCTACATACCGGATGATCATGATGTGGAGTATCTGGACCTGTCTCGTACGACTACCTCGACTTTCCGCTACCGATGCGGGCCGTTGGATGACTGCGGCTCGGTAACGTCACGCTCGGCTGCCACGATTGTGACTTCTGTGGGGTCGTCAAGGGTAACGGCGAGTATCGCTACTACCTGCCCGACGGGGAGATCTACGCCGCGCCGATGATGATCCGTGCCGGCTCTCCGCTGCAGTGAACGTCGCCGTCAGCAGCCGCTCCGACGGCCGGCCCTCATCGCTCTGGCGGCCCCACGTGCGGAGCCAGTCGTTCCCCAGCAGCGAGGTTGTCCCGCCAGTAGCGGTAGACGAGGCCGCGTACGACCTCGACCGACCCTGCCGCGACCAGACAGGCAAGATGATCACCCCCGCTCGGTGCGTCGACGTCGAAGGCGACGATCACCGGTGGTTCTTCACCGACGTGCCGAACCACCAGTGCGCGTTCGTCGAGCGTGGGTTCCCGGAACCGAGGATCCCGGAACTGGGTGGGGCAGGCCAGGTATGCGACGTCCGCGAAGACCACCTCGAGACCGTGGTGGTAGGTCAGGTCGTATCCCGCGGCCAACCGAAGCCGGGCACCGTCGAAGTGCAGCACGTCCCAATCCCACCAAGATCCCTCAGGCAGATCGATCACGGCGCCGATCCTCCCATCGGTGTAGTCGATGGATGGGGTCGGCACTTGGATCTGCCGCACGTCGCCCCCTGCTGCGGCGCCTACACCCGCGTCAAACGTCCGTGATCACGACGCGGTTGGCGTGTCGTGGCTCGGGCTCAAACATGGTCAGCAGGCTCTCGCCCTCGGCGACAACGGCGTCCCGCTCGTCCGTCGTGAGGGTGCGCAGCGGCGTGATCCGCAACGTCGCCGCGCCGTCGCCGCCGGTGACCGCCCAGGTGGCCGCCACCCGGCCGTCGACCAGCAGGAGGCGGGCACCCGTGACGCTCAATCCGCGATGCTCGGTGTCGATGACGCGACTGCGGTCGTCGTAGCCGAGCACCGCGTTGTCGAACGCCGGAAGGAAGCGCGGCGGCGCCGGGGTCGCCGGGTCGGGCAGCGCGCCGTCGGGCACGTCGAGCAGCTCGCGGCCGCGCTCGTCGCGGAACGTCCGCAACGACGGTCGCAACCGCTGGATGGACTCCCGCAGTCCGCTCAACCCCGACCAGGCCCGGATGTCGGCGCTGGCCGCCGGGCCGTAGGCGGCGAGGTAGCGCAGGACCAGCGCGTCGACGGTGGCCGACGACTCCGGCTCCAGCGGGCGGCCCAGCCACGCTTCGATGGTGGTGTTGTACGCGGCACCGCGCTCGCCCCACACACCGCGGGGCGGCACCTGCACCAGCGGCACCAACGTGCTGAGCGCGTCACCCAGCGAGCGAGGCTCCACCCCCGGCCAGCGGTCGGCGATCACGCGGGCCGCCTCGGTCAGCATGCGCGGCCGCTCCTCGAACAGCGGCCGGCCCAGTCCCGCCAGCTCGTCGAGGTCGACGCCGGGCAGCACCCGGCGCAACGTCGACCACATGCGGGAGACCAGCATTGCCTGGTGCACGGGCCGTAGCGCGAGGCAGTCGCGCGCGGTCACCAGGTGGAGGGTACGACGCATCAGTAGCGTGCGGACCGCCCGGCGGCTCAGCAGCAACTCGGCCAGCGCCGGCGGCTGAAAGCCGGCCAGCCGGCTCCACAACCCGACGTACGGCTCCAAGGGCTCCTGCGCCTGCAACCCCACCAGTTGCTCAAGGGCGTCGGCGACCGGCATGTCGTGCCGCTGCAACAGGAGCTGGCGGGCCAGAAGCGCCCGGTTGAGGACGCGACGATCGAGCACGCTCATGGCGGCGACGCTATCGCCCACCCCGGACACCATCCTCCCCGACGGGTCATCCACGTACCCGTCACCACGTCAGCGGCGAGGCCGGAGTTCCGGCCTCGCCTGCTGTCGGGGGCACTCGAGGTCCCGCTCGCCGCCGCGGTGCTCGGCGAGTAGCCGCCGACGGATCGAACGCCAGGCGACGCGCTCCTGCCCGACGGGCGAGCTTGCGGTGCGACTGGAAGGTGCAGAGCTGACAGCCGCAGAGGTTCGGAGCCTGAGCCGACGGCTGCGGTAGCAGCGAGTGCGGTGGTGCCGGCTACCTGGCCGAGAAAAGCACAGTGTCATCGAGCCCACAGGGGATGGTCCTGGAGCAGGGTCGCCTCACGTCGGCCCGCTCGAAGGCGATCACCGGCGTGGTGACGGCCTACTCAAGGAGTTCCGCCCGCACATGCGGACGCTTGTGGACGGTTTCGCCATCCCCGAGAAGTGGCTGCACCGCGCCAGCCTGCACGAGGAGCGCCGCCGGCAGGAGACGATGGCCGCCCATGACGCCGCAGGTGATCCGCAGGCAGTCCCGGCGTAGGCAGAGTGGCGGAAGACCGGGGCTATCGGCGGCCCCCGAAGGCCGCATGTGTCACCACGCCCACGAAGGCGATGGTCAGGGCGGTGGCAGTGGCCGACGTAGTGCCGGCCGGCTGCATCATCCAGGTCAGGACCTCACGGTACGCGGGCGAACTCGCCGGCCCGGACAGAAGCACCGTCAGAGTCCATCCGACGGGCAGAAGCCAGGCCCAGTGAGCGCCCCAGGCCACTCCTCCGAGCGCGAGCAGCCCTCCGATCCCGGCGGCGTCCCGGACCAGGATCGCCACCGCTGCCAGCGGTTCCTTCACCAGCGCCGGCGTGGCGGTGAGGACGGCAGCGGTCGCCATGACGGCGAGGATGTGTGCGGCCCGCCGAGGCAGCCAGGCGAGCGCAGCCGTCCGATCCAACGCGGGGTCCGCCCCGGCGAGCCCCGGCCCGAAGGCGACCGTCGCCACCAGCACGGTCAGCACCGCCACCGACAGTCTGAGTCGTGGCACATCGGTCACCTGGCCCAGCCACCACAACACGGTCACCCCGGCCAGCGCCGCCCCTGCCGACGTAGGGATGCCTCGGCATCGCAGGTACAACGTCAGCCACCTCATCGGCTGTCACCGACGAGGACGTCGAGCAGGTTCACCTCGTCGCAGGCAAGTGCCGCCTCCCGCAACGCGGTAACGCGGTCCCGCTGCTCGGTCGCCGGGAGCGATTGAAGCTTCTCCCACGCCCGCAGCGCCGCGTCGCCATACTCGCCGGACGGCGGTCGCCCCCCAATCAGCCAGGCCGCGGCCGCGAGCCGTGCGGTGTGGTGTGATCGGGCCGCAAGCGGCTTTCCGATGATGTAGGGACACGGCCTCGTTCCCGCCCCCTCCAGCAGCCGCCACCGCAGCTCCTCAGGGGTTGCCTTCGCGCCTCCCCAGGGGTCAAGCTCGAGTTCTACGAGCAGGGTGTCGCGCGGTTGTGGTCGGGGCTGCGCGTCGTACCACGATGCGGGTGTCTCCCGGACGGACGTGGGTGCCCGCGGAAGCTTCGCCGACAGTGTCGCGAGCGCCTGCCGCGCCGGTTCCCGCAGATCCGCCAGGGCCGTGGCATGCACCCTGGTCACACAAACCTGGAGCCCCGCATCGGAGCTGCACACCAGAGCGGCGGCCTCCGGATCCGGCACCGGCAGCCGCTGCCGGTCAGCGGGCAGCAGCGCCAGGGCCGCGACTGCGGCGACTGCCGCCGGCAGAAGTCCCACCAGCCGCGCGGTCCGGGTGGCGCAGGCGAAACCGGCAAGACCGGCCACGGCCAGGCCGGCCAGCCACACGGTGTGCGCGGCACTGACTCTGCCGGAGACGGTCACGAAGTCGCCCCAGAACCCGAACGGCGATGGCGTCAGCAGGTGAACGACCTTGGGCACATGGGAGTATCCGCGATCGGTGATGGCGACGATCGCCACGGCGGCACCGACGACAGCGGTGACAGCCGGTGTCAGACGCGACGGCACGAGCGCGCCGACGGTCATGCCGAGCCAGGCGCCGGACACCATCCAGAGGACGCCGACACCGGCTATCACCACGGATTGCCCCGGCAGATAGCTGGCGAACACCGCGACCTGGGCCACGCCGGCGGCGTACATCAGGACGTAGCCGACGGCTGCCGACAGAGCCATCGCGGCGGCCCCCGGCAGGCTGCGGTGCCAACGGGGCCGGGCGGTCGTCGAGATCAGCTCGTCGGTGCGGGACCTGCGATCACGGCCCGCGTGCCAGGCGCCCACCCCGAGAGCCATGGGCCAGAGGATGAACAGGAACTCCCGCTGCCAGAGCGCCAGGAGCATCCACCGGCCACCCCAGCCGTCCACGGCGACATACAGCAGGGTGGCGCCGAGCAGAGCGGTCCCGGCAGCCGCCGACAGGGCACCCGAACGAAGGATCTCGATGCGAAGGATCCGTCCGGTCACGCCGCGCCCTCCGCGGCTCGGTGCCGGCGCAGCAGCTCGGTGTACCCGCGTTCGGCCGAGCTGTCGCCCACCATCCCCGCCTGACCCGCCCCCACCAGATCGGCAGGTACACCGTGGAACACCACCCGTCCGGCGTCCATCAGCACCACGTCCGTGCACGCCGCGACCACGTCCTCCACCAGGTGTGTCGAGACCAGTACGCAGGTGTGTGTGCCCAGCTCACGCAGCAGCGACCTGAAGTCCATCCGCTGCTCGGGATCGAGACCCACCGTCGGCTCGTCCATCAGCAGGATCTCGGGGTCGTTCACGATGGCCTGCGCGATGCCCGCCCGCCGGAGCATGCCTCCGGACAGCGTCTTCATCCGGGAGTTGCCACGATCGGCGAGCCGCGTTCTTTCCAGCGCACGCTGAACCGCGTCCGGCACGTCGCGCGCGGGCACTTCCTTCAACCAGGCCAGGTATTCGATGAACTCCCGCACCGTGAATCGGCCGTAGAAACCGAACTCCTGGGGCAGGTACCCGATCGATCGCCGCAACGTCCGTAGATCGAGCCGCCGGTGTATGGAGTGGCCCAGCAGTTCGAGGTCACCACCGGCCGGGCGCAGCACGGTCGCGAGCACCCGCATCAACGTCGTCTTACCAGCGCCGTTGGGCCCGAGCAGCCCGTGCACGCCGACGCCCAACGACAGGTCGAGTCCGTTGACCGCAAGGTGCCGCCCGGCCCGCACTCGAAGGTCCCGCGCCCGGATCGCCCATGCGTGCGTCGTCGGCGCCACCGACGCGGCTCTGATCGCCTTCTTCATTCCGTACTTCCTCTTCATCGAAGCTCGGCGGCACTGTTGCGACGGGCGATCAGTACGAGGGTTACGACCACTGTCAGCGCCGCCCAGCCCGGCAGGGCGGCCTCCGTCAGCAGCACCGACATTCGGGCGGTGACGATGCTCGGCCCGATGACCACCGCCGCCCACAACAGCGCCAGCCCCGCCGTGGCCCGCGGCAGGCCGACCACCTCACCCAATGCCAGCGCGCACATCGTGAAGGCCAGACACGGCAGCAGCCAGCGGGCTGGGGAGGCGCCTACCAGCCAGCCGGCCGCGGCGAGCACCGGAATGACCACGACAAGGACGACCAAGGTACGCCGTAACACCAACCCGAGGCCCGCACGCGCTGTCGCGGCGACCATCTCGTGGGCCGGATCGACCCGCCGCGTCCAGGCGGTGGCGACTCCGAGAAACGGTGCCACCGGAGCGAGGAGGACAACCAGCGATGGCAGCGCTCCGCCCCTGGCCGCCGCAGCCAGGTCGAAGCCGAGCGCGACCAGGACCACCAGCACCGTCGTCGCGAGCCAGGGAACGAACACCGGCGTCACCCACCGGGTGGACCGGGAAGGCAGCCACCGACGCCGTACGGGTGCCGGTGCGGTAGCGGACACCGAGGCATCCAGACCCGTCCGGACACGGGCCAGCAGCGCCGCCGTGTCGACGTCGCCCATCTCGGCCAGGCGGCCCCGGCAGGCCGCACACTCCTCCAGATGTGCCTCCATCGCCCACAACACGTCCGGCGCGATACCGGTGTCGCCGCCGACGTACCGGCCCAGCAGGCCAGTCGAGATGTGTGCGGTCATGACAACGCCTCCCGCAGTGCCAGTCGCGCACGGCGGGCGCGAGTCTTGACCGTCCCCTCCGGCAGACCGAGCAGGACCGCGGTCTCGTGGACCGTGAGTCCGTCCACCACCATGGCGTGCAGGACCTGGCGCAGTTCCGGTGCCAGTCTGCGCAGAGCGTCGCCGACCTCGTCACCGACCGTGCCGTCCAGCGCCACGTCCTCCGCGGCCGGTGGGTTCTGCGACGCCAGTGGTAGCGGTACGGCCTGCGAATCTCTCGCACGCCGCCGGAACGCGTCGATCAGCCGGCGGGCGGCGATGGACCACAGCCAGCCGAGCCCGCTGCCGACGCTCACGCCCGCGAACGAATCCGCCGCCCGCCACACCGCCAGATACGTCTCCTGCATGACATCGGCGACCAGGTCGTCGTCATCGCACCGGCGACGGAGCCGGACCAGCAACCACGGGGACGTCCGGCGATACAGCTCGTCGAAGGCCGCCCGATCGCCACGAGCGGTACGCCGCACCAACTCCGCTTCATCCACCCTCACACCCATACAGACGCCCGACCCATAAGATCAGGTTCTCGCTCCGCGGTGCTCGTGGGAGCTCGGATGCAGACGGGTCACCGCCAGCCCTCGCGGTGTCGCTCCAGCCCGTCGAGGATCAGGTCGAGCCCGATGTCGAACTCCTCGGCGTACGCGTAGCCAGGTTTCAGGGCGCGGTCGACGATCATCTCGGTGAGGTGCGGAAACTCATCGCGGGGCATCTGTTTCAGAATCGAGCCTGCCACGTTTTCGAGGTCGACGGATGACGTGAAGGGCAGGCTGAGCTCCTGGAGCGCGAACCCGTAGAGGTAGCTGTCCAACACCGAGACCGCGTGCGCCGCACCGGCGATCGAGAAGCCGCCCGACCGAAGACAGCCGATCACCGCGTTGTGGTGACGCAGCGTCGCGTGGCCGGGGTTTGTCCGTGAGTCCATCAGGCTGATCGCCCACGGGTGGCGCACCAGTGCGGCGCGCATCGAGACTGCCCGCCGTCGCATCGCGGCCCGCCAGTCGGCGTCGTCCGAGGGGAGCTCGATCTCCTCGAAGACCAGGTCGACCATGCCGTCGAGGATCGCGTCCTTCTTGCGGAAGTGGTGGTACAGCGACATGGCCTCGACGCCGAGCCGCTCGGCGAGCTTGCGCATGCTCAGCGCATCGGTGCCGGCCTCGTCCGCCAGAGCGACCGCCGCGCGGAGCACCCCGTCCTTGCTGAGCGAGTTGCGGCGGGGCGTGGGCGTGCCGGCTGGTTCCGTTGTCATGAGGGCCCTCCTACTCAGGCTGTTCGAACACCTTGACAGCCTTACATCGTAAGGCTATACCTTACAGCGTAAGGCTGATGGCGACGTGCGGAGGAGCAGGTATGGAATTAATCGGTTTGGACGCAGTCGAGAAGCCGGGTACGGGAAAGAGGGTGTGCATCGTCGGCGCATCCGGGAAACTCGGGCGCTACATGGTGCAGCACGCGTTGGACCAGGGTTACGAGGTCGCGGGTGTGTGCCGGGAGCAAAGCGTCCACAAGCTCGCCGAGTTCGCGGGACGGATCACGGTGTTCCCCGGAGCGACCGACGATCGTGCGGTGATCGCACGGGCGGTGCGCGAATGCGATGCGGTGCTAACGGTGTTGGTGCCGTGGGGGGTGCGCCACTATGCCTCCGGTACCGCCCAGGCTTTGCTCGACCACGCGCGTCCGGACGCCCGCCTGGTGTTCTCCTGCGGTTGGCACGTCGCCCGCGATGAACAAGACGTGTACACGCGGAAGTTCAAGATATACGCGGCCGTGTTCGGCCGACTGGCGAAGCTTGCCCGTGTCGTGGACGTGGACGACCAGGTGGAGGCGTGCCGCAGGATCTTTGCCAGTGACACCGACTGGACGGTCGTGCGGGGCAGCGACCTGGAGGAGGGTGACGGTCAGGGCCTGCCGGTGTGGAGCCGGCACGTCGGTGATCCTGTCCTGGCCAGCAACCTGACCCGCCGCGTGGACTACGCCCGTTTCATGGTCGAGGCGGTGGCGAACGACGCTCTCGTCCGGGAGGCCCCGGCCATCGTCGGCCGGCTGACCCCATCGGCCCTCGCGCACGCCGGCGGGGCGACGTGAGCGGTCGAGGTACGTCCAGGAAGCTTCCCGGCTGTTCCGCAGGGCATGAACCAGTGGAGGACCAACCGTGACCACACCGAAGACGCTCGCGAGGATCGCGGGAGCCCTGTACCTGATCGTCGCCGTGTTCACCATTTTCGCCGGGCTGGTGAACACGAGCATCGTCGAGTCCGAGGACGCAGCGGCGACGGCCGACAACATTCGCGACTCGGCCACCCTGTTTCGCGTCGGCTTCGTCAGTGAACTGCTGGGGGCCACGGTCTTTCTGTTGACGGGCATGGCCCTGTACCTGCTACTCAAGCACGTCAACCAGCCGGTTGCCGCGGCGATGGTCACCTTCGTGGCGGTCAGCGTCGCGATTCAAAGCCTGAACCTCCTCAACCAGAATGCGGCGCTGACGGTCGCCACCGGCGAGGGCCACACCGCCGCCTTCGGCCCGACAGGTTCGGCCCAGCTCACCCTGCTGTTCGCCGACCTGCAACACGACGGGTACCTCATCGCCCAGACGTACTTCGGCCTGTGGCTCCTGCCGCTGGGCTACCTGGTCGTCAGGTCGGGCTACTTCCCCAAGATGTTGGGCGTCCTGCTGATGATCGGATGCCTCGGCCACCTCGTGGACGTGTTCGCGCGCCTCCTTGCCCCCGACTTCGGCGCAGACATCTCACCGTTCGCCATGACCCCTGCCGCCGTCGCGGAACTGTCGTTCGCGGTGTGGCTGCTGGTCAAGGCCGTGCGGATTCCCGAAGCCGACGCGGTCCACGACGGTGACAGGGTCGCCGCGTACCGGTAGTCCCCACCGACGCTCCCCCAGCCGGTTGTCGGCCCCGGCCGCTAGCATCGCCGCGATCGACAACGGGAGGGAGGGTGTCATGGCCCAGGGCGACGTCACAACGTTCGTCGACAGGGACCTGCGGGGCGCCCGGTTCAACAGGTCGACGTTGGCCGGTGCGGTGATGCGCGGCGTCGATGTGCGCGGGCTCGATATCGATGCGCCGTGGCTGGCGGACGGCACACTGCTGATCAACGGTGTCGACGTCGTGCCGCTCGTTGAGGTCGAACTCAACCGGCGGTTTCCGGGGCGCGAGCTGAAGAACGCCAAGGATCCCGATGGCCTGCGCACGGGGTGGGCGGCACTGGAACGGGCCTGGGCGGCCGCGGTCGACCGGGTTGAGTCGATGCCCGAGGGCACCAGCGGCGTCTCGGTCGATGGCGAGTGGTCGTTCGCGCAGACCCTGCGCCACCTCGCGTTCGCCACCGACGCATGGCTCGGCAAGGCGATCCTGCGCCTGCCGCAGCCCTTCCATCCGCTCGGGCAGCCGCACGCCGAGTACGAGACGGATGGATTTGACATGTCGGTCTTTGCCACGGCGCAGCCGAGTCTCGCCGAGGTGCTCGATCTGCGTGCCGGGCGGCAGGCCATGGTGCGGGACTTCCTCGCGAACGTCACGCCGGATCTGCTCGCCGAGCCTCGGCCGACCGCGTGGTCACCCGAACACGAGGAGCCGATCGTGCACTGCCTCCACGTGATCTTCGACGAGGAGTGGGAGCACCTCCGCTTCGCACTACGCGACCTCGACGCGCAGGAATAGGGGGACACACCTCGAAAGAACCGATCGGGCTCGATGGAGCTCACCGAGCTGTCGATCAGCGAGGGACCGACCGCGATCCGTTGGACGCGCGGATCGCGGCATGAGCGTGCACTCGATGGTGGCGTGCGGCGGTTACTAGATTGGTGATTTCTTGTCGGTGAGGTTGAGCGCCAGCGGCTGTGAGGGTGTGTTCAGCGCCTATCGGCTGATCCGCCGACGTGGTCGCGGGGTAGTTGGTTTCGGATGCGCTGTGCCAGGGCTGCCTGGCCGGCATCGGTGACGGCAAGGACGCCGTTTTCGCCCATGAGGGCGTGGAACTGTTGCTGGTGGTGGGGAACGTCGGGGGGCAGCGGCGCGAGGTGCCAGTGCAGGTGGGCGTTGCCCTGCTTGCTGCCGAGGCTCAGCGAGTACGTCCGCTCGGTCGGTACGGCGGCGGCTATGGCGCGGGCGATCACGTGCGTGACTGCCTGGAAGCGCAGGAACTCGTCCGGCTTCATGTCGTGCACCCAGTCCTCGAGGTGGGCTTTGGGCGCGACCAGGCAGTAGCCCAGCAGCGTAGGGTAGCGGCTAAGGAAGGCGATCGTGTCGCCGTCCTGGTAGACGATGTGATGCTGGTAGTCGGGGTCGCCAGCGACCAGGGCGCAGACAAAGCACGGCCCCTCGCGAACCCGGCGTTGGTACTGGGCAAGGTCGAACGAGGTTCTGGGCAGCGGCTGAGCGTTCATGCCGGCACGATAGACACCCGGAGCGACGACACGGACAGCGACGGGCACATAGAAAGGTCAACACGCCGGGTCGGCGGCATCTGAGTGCCTTGATCTTGGTAGTCGGACAAACGCGCGAAGGACCAAGCCGACCAACAGTACGGGGCAAGGTCAATTCTTGCGTGTCCGCCGGCAGGGACCCGGACGGCCGTCGGCGCCGACAATGAGGCGTTACATGAGGCCGCGCAGACGCGCCAACAAACCCCCACCAGGCGCTTGGACGGACGTTAGAAAGATCGTGATGTGTCGACACACTCAACTCGGCCAGAACCGGGCATCAACTGAGCTGTGTTCGATGGCGCGACCCGCTTCATGTGAGCATGGTGGGTGCAGGCCGGCCGTTCCCGATAGGTGGTGTTCACGTGGTGAAGGCGCGACCAGCCGCGGGTGGCGGGCGGTGGGTGGAGATCTCACCGGAGCGGATTCGTGGTTGGCTCGACGGCTTCTACAGCCGCCACGACGGCGCCACCGAGCAGGGCCTCGTGTTGACCGGCGTGAGCAACGGTGATACCGCCACGCTGTATCCGCCGCCGGGGCTTGCCGAGGCGAAGGATGTCGACACGCTGCTGGCCCGCATCATCCGACCGCCCCGGATCGCCGTGCTGCTGGCCCGTAAGGGCGCGGTTGCCGCCGGTGTCGCGGACGGAACGACCATCACCGTCTCCAAGGTCGAGCGCTTCTACGTGCAGGGTCGCACCGCGGCCGGCGGTTCCTCGCAGCAGCGCTACGCACGTCGCCGCGCCAACCAGGCCCAGGCTGCTACTCAGCGGGCTGCGGACATCGCCGCGCGGATCATGCTGCCCCATGCGCCCGGTGTTATCGCCGACCCTCACGATGCAGTCAGTGCCCTGGTCTGTGGCGGCGACCGGTCGATGATCGACGCGGTGCTGACAGACCGGCGTCTGTCGCCACTGGCACTGCTGCGTCATCCACACCTGCTCGAATCCGCCGAGCCCCGTCTAGCCGTCCTGGGGGATGCGGCGGTTACGGCCAGACGGATCCGCGTCCATCTGATGCCGTGACCACAATCAGGTCCAGCAGGTCGACGACGACCGACCAGGATGATGCACGACGGCCCAACAGTGCCGGACCTGTACGGCGATGTCCCGTAACCCGCCCGCTCTGCGGCAGATCCGGATACCGGAAGACGCCACTGATCATGGCATCAAGCGACGCAGAACTCGTTGCCCTCGGGGTCATACATGACGACGTGCCCGAGGACGTCGCCGTACCACTCCTCGCGGACCACCGTCGCGCCGGCGGCAACCAACTCGGGCACTTTCTGCCGGATCAGTCGGGCGCGCTCGGCCATGTCCCAGGGGCCTGGACCGGCCACCCGAACATCGATATGCATGCGATTCTTGCTGGACTTGCCCTCGGGCACCTTCAGGAAACTGATGGCGGGGCCGTGGCCATCCGGGTCGACGATGGATGCGTTGTCGGGCTCGTCGAAACCGGATTCCTTGACATAGTCGAGGGCCAGCGCCCAGAAGGCAGCGATCCGCTGGGGATCGTCGGCATCGCATCCCAAGGTCCAGAAAGTCGCCACGGCGTCACCGTACGGGGGGCTGCGACCCCCTGTCATCGGCAGGAGCATGCCCTCGGGTCGACCGCTATTCCCGAGTGACCGTCCGCCAGTGCCACTACCCGGTCCCCGCATCCTCAGTCCTTGGTCCTCGACGTGCGGCTCAGCGGGTCCGGTAGCGCGCGTAGATCAGCCCGCTGTCGAAGGCACGCTCCTCGACCAGATCGAGGTCGAGGCGTACGCCGTCGGGGAAGAACCGCTTGCCGCCGCCGACCACGCTCGTGGTGATGAACAGGTGGTACTCGTCCACCAGCCCGGCCGCGATCGCCTGGGCCGCGAGGTTCGGGCCGTCGACGGTGAGGTCCTGATCAGCCTCGGCCTTGAGCGTGCGCACCGCGGCCGGGTCGAAGGTCCGCTCGATCATGGTCTTCGCGCTGGACACCGACTCCAGCGTCGTGGAGTACACGATCTTCTCCGCGGCCTGCCAGTCTCGGGCGTACTGCAGGATGTGCGGCGGCTGGTCGGGCTCGTTGTGCGCGGTCTCCCAGTAGACCATCGTCTCGTACATCCGTCGGCCGTAGAGGTACGTACCGACGGGGCGGAAGAGGTCGTTGATGAAGGTGTGCACCTCCTGATCGTCGGCCCCGGTGCCGAGGCCGCCCTCCGCCGCCTCGGCGTAGCCATCGAGCGAGGTGACCATCGAGTAGATGAGCTTCGCCATGCGTCTCCTCCGGTACGAGCGCGTCAGTCTGCCAGCGGTCCTACAGGTACGACCTCCGCACGACCCGAAACTCATCGCTCGGCTGGAGCGCGCCGGCTACCGACTCGCCGGTCAACGGCTCTACATCGCCGTGAACCGAGTTCCGCCACAGAGCCCGGGCCGAGGTCACCGACCAAGGCCCGGGCCACCTCGCGCGTCAGCTCTGTCGCCAGACCCGGAACGTCTGTTGCAGCCGCCACGTGCCGTCCGGCTGCTGCGCCTGGTTACTCCAGCGGAATGCATCGACCTCGATGTCGGAGAAGGTCCAGCGCAGATCGCCGCCGTCGAGCACGATCTGCCCTTCGACGCGGCGCGCCAGGAACATGTGCGTGCGACGCCGGCCCGGTCCCACCCACGTCGAGCGCCACACGCCCGCACCGGCGGCGGGATCGGGAAACCGTACGCTGACGCCGTGTTCGACCCCGGGCAGGATCCAGACATCGGTGGTCGCCCGCCCGCCCAGCGCGTACCCGAAGTGCCACTCGCCTCGGCGGACAGTCGAGGACCCGTCGAGGCCGTACTCCGTACAGTCCAGCACCCAGGATCCGGCGAACTGTCCGAACAGGCTGAGGTCGAGGCCATCGGCTGGTCCGTCCGCGAGGAAGGCGGCAGCGACGGCAGTGGACGGTTGGATCGCCATGCGAAGACGGTAGTCCTGCCATCGGCGAACACCGTTGGTGGTCAGGCGCGCGGGCCCAGGAACAGGCCGCCACTCGCGTCGATGACCTGTCCGGTAACCCACCGCGCGGCGTCGGAGGCGAGGAACGCGACCACCTCGGCGACGTCGCCGGGCCCGCCCAGCCGGTCGAGTGCCGTCATTCCGGTGATCAGTTCGGCCAGACCCGGTGTCTCGAAGACCGGCCCGTTGGTCACGGTCCGGGTCGCGCCGGGCGCGACCGCGTTCACCGTGATGCCTCGGGCGCCGAGTTGATTGGCCAAGGTCAGGGTCATCGTCTCGACCGCGCCCTTGGTCATGGCGAACGAGGTCTGGGTGGCGTTGGCCATCCTGGTCGCCACGGACGAGACCGTGATGATCCGGCCGCCGTCGCGGAGCAGGGGCAACGCCCGCTCGATGATGAAGTATGGCGCTCGCACGTTGACCGCGAACAGATGGTCGAAGGCTGCCCGTGTCGTGGCGCCGAGCGGCCCGGCGGGTGGCGCCGCCGCGTTGTTGACGACGATGTCCAGCGGCCGCCCAGCCAGGCTGGCCTCGACCCCCGCGAACAGTGTCTCGACATCTCCGTCCACGCCCAGTTCCGCTCCGACAGCACAGGCCGTTCCACCGTCCCGCACGATCGTGTCAACTGTGGCCGTCGCGCCGTCCTTGTCCCTACCGAAGTGCGCGATGACCACTGCTCCCCGCGCCGCCAGGCGGATCGCGACTGCCTGCCCTATGCCACGCGATGCGCCGGTCACCAAGGCGGTCCTGCCGATCAGGTCCTTCATGGTGTTAGTCACTCCCTATCTGTTAGCAACTATCAGCACGGTAGTGTCTATCACATGGTTGAACGACACCCAACACTGCGGGAGCAACGACGGGCTGAGACGCAGCGCATGATCCAGGCGCATGCGGTGCGGTTGTTCGTCGAGCGCGGATATGACGGCACGACGGTGAACGACGTCGCCGAGGCCGCGGGGGTGTCTGCGATGACGGTGTACCGGCACTTCCCGACAAAGGAGGACCTCGTGCTGTTCGATCAGAACGGCTCGCTGGTCGCCGAACGGATCGCCGCGACACCGGCCGGGCAGCCCCTCGTGCGCCGCATCGGCAGCGCGCTCGTCGACTCAGCGCGAACGCTGACCTCCGGCGACGACCGGCTCCTGCTGGCGCGCCTGAGGCTGATGATCTCGACGCCCGCCCTCCGCGCCCGCCACCTGGACAACCACTACGTGCTTCAACAAGCCATCGTGGACGGCCTCGGGGACGAGGCCGCCGATCCCGAAACGGCCTTCCAGGCCGCGGCGGCGGCCAGCGCCTCCCTGGCCGCCATGCACACCGCGCTGGTGCGGTGGGCGAAGGACGACGGTCGCAGCGATCTACCTGACTTGATCGCGAAGGCACTCGCGGCAGCTTTCGGCGACAACACAACCATCCGCTCGAAGAAGGCTCACTGAGCGTTCCTGCGCCTCGCGGCGTAAGGCTTGTGCCGCGACCGGGTCGCCGGAAGGTGGCCGACGACCGCTGATGTGTGAGCTCGAGCCGCACCGAGCCGGGACGGTAACTATGGTGCGTACATGTCGATCACGGACCGAGATCTGGTCATCGAGGCCGCGATGGCCGGCGCTGCGGTCGTGCGCTCGCACTACCGATCGTCGCTGACACGCTTCGAGAAGTCCGCGGGCGACTTCGCCACGTCGGCCGACATCGAAGCGGAGCGAGCCATCCTCGACGTCCTGCGCGCTGCCCGGCCGGACGACCTCGTGCTGGGAGAGGAGAGCGGGCGTACGGGTACCGGCGGGAACGGCCGCTTGTGGCTGGTCGACCCGTTGTGCGGGACGCTGAACTACGCCGTACGCACCATGCTCGTCTCGGTCAACGTGGCTCTCCGAATCGGGACGCAGGTCGTCGTGGCAGCCTCGGCGGACCCGTTCACCGATGAGGTGTTCTGGACCGACGGTGCCGGGGCGTACGTGCGTAGCGACGGCGTGGACGAGCCACTTGCCCCGTCGGCCACGTCGAAGCTGGTGGACGTCAACCTCGATCCCCCGTTTCCCAACGAGGGCGTCTTCCGGGCCGCACGGCTACTTGCCGACGAAGGGTTCGTCGAGCAGTTCCGCCCGCGTGTCGTCTCCACCACCCTGGCGGTGGCCTGGGTCGCCGCCGGCCGACGAGCCGCTTACGTCACCGATGGCCACCTGAGCGACAGTGTCCACTTCGCGGCCGGCATCGCCCTCTGTCAGGCGGCCGGCTGCGTGGTGACCGGAATCGACGGGCAGCCTCTGCACACCGGTGCGGGCGGTCTGGTCGTGGCGGCCGACGAACAGACACACGCCGCCCTCCTGACGCTGGTAGCGAACCAACGCGCAAGAAGAGATTGATCGGTTGTCCGCTTCTCGGCAACGCCCCTCGGCATCCGGGTCCCGCTAGATTGGGTCGCGTGCGCACCATCGCGAGCGACCGCCTCCTGCTGCGCCCCTGGCGCGATGAGGACGCCGACTTCCTTCTGGATCTCGAGTCGCGCTGGGAGGTCGTGCGATTCTTGGGCGCGCAGCCCACGATCATGAACAACCGCGAGGATGCGCTCGCCTCGATCGCACGCCGATGCGCCATCGACGATCAGATCCACGGGATCTGGGCCATCACCACAGCGGCGGACGGCCGGCTGGTGGGAAACCTCCTGCTCAAGCCGATTCCCCTGTCGGCCGGGGAACCAGCCGGCGGGCCGACCGATGTCGAGATCGGCTGGCACCTGCATCCAGACGCCTGGGGGCACGGCTACGCCACCGAAGCAGCGGCGGCGGTCATGGACGACGCGTTCAGCCGGGGTCTGACGAGGGTCATCGCGGTCACGGATCCGGACAACCGTGCCTCCCAGGCCGTCTGCCGGCGGCTCGGCATGACCCACCTCGGCCGGACGACGAGGTACTACGACACGCCGAACGAACTCTTCGACAGGCTGAGCATCTGATCGGCAAAGACCGTCACGACCGCCTCCGCCGCTCGCCACCGCCACATCCGCACATCGACGCATCGACCGCAGGCTGTGAGCGTTGGTCGGTCTCAGTGCCGGGTATTCTGCTGGGCGGAGGCGACTGGCGGCACGGGGATGGTCGGACCATCGGGGAGCCTGTCACGGGAGTCGACCGCCTGGGCTGCCGTCCGGAGGAACCCATGCCCCAGACCCGACTCCTGCCCGGCGCACCGGTGGCCGAAGCCGTGCTCGCCGACATCGCCCGGCGGGTCGCCACCCTGCACGGGCGAGGCATCACGCCCAGCCTCGCCACGATCCTGGTCGGCGACGACGACGCGAGCGCCGGGTACATCCGGATCAAGCAGCGGCAGGCGGCCGATTTGGGCTTCGACTCCCCGCACCGGCACCTGCCCGCGGACGCCACCCAGGACGACCTTCTCGACGTGATCGCCGGCTTCAACGTCGACAGGGACGTGCACGGTGTCCTGATCCAGTACCCGATCCCCGACCACCTCGACTACGACGCCGCGTTGCAGACGCTGGACCCCGACAAGGACGTCGACGGGATGCACCCGCTCAACATGGGGCGGCTGGCTCTGGGCATGCCCGGCCCTCTCCCCTGCACGCCCGCCGGTATCGAGGCGTTGCTGGACCACCACGGGATCCCGGTCGCCGGCCGCGAGGTGGTGATCCTCGGGCGCGGCGCGACGATCGGGCGGCCGCTGGCCATCCTGCTGGCCCAGAAACGCCCCACCGCGAACGCCGCGGTCACCGTTGTCCACACCGGCGTACCGGACTGGCCCCGCTACACCCGCCGCGCCGACATCCTCATCGCGGCAGCCGGCGTCCCCGGCATCATCCAGCCGGAGCATGTCCGCCCCGGCGCGGTGGTGATCGGCGCCGGTGTCCGGTACGCCGGCCGCCGCCTCCTGCCCGATGTCGACGAAGCCTGCGCCGAGGTGGCCTCCGCGATCACCCCGCGCGTCGGTGGGGTCGGCCCGACGACGGTCGCCATGCTGTTCCGCAACGCCGTGGCCGCCGCCGAACGCGCTACCACCTGACGCCCGGCCGGCTCGCCGGCAGTCGAACCTTCTCGGTCCGGACAGACCACACCCGGTTCAGCCGCTGGACCAACCGGCCTCCCTCGATTGCTGGACGCCGAAAGGCTTCGCCCTGCTCCGACGTGCCGTCGGCGGGCAACCATGGACGTCGCTTGAGCCATATGATCACCGGCACGGCGGCGCCGAGGCAGCAGGGACGCAGCCCGGCACGAAGGACAAGGGCGCGGGGTTTGGCGACGCCGCGCCAACGGGGGAGGTAAGAGTGAAGCATTCACTGAAGGTGCTGACCGCTGCCGCGGTGCTCGCGATGACGGTGGCGATGCCGGCGGCGCCGGCCGCCGCGGGCGGCACGGGCTGGTGGGCCATGTCCGGCTACCTGGTCAGCAACAGCGGATTCAATCCCAACGAGTCGAACGTGACGGTTCCGACCGTCCCGAACCTCAAGCTCACGTACACCGGCGCCCCGGGCCGGACCGGCCAGCGTGCACCGGTCGTCGCCGACGGACTCGTGTACACGCAGGATGACCGTGGTATCACGGCCACCGACGAGGAGACCGGCGCCCAGAAGTGGCGCTTCGAGCCGGACCCCGAGAGGTTCCGGTGGCCTTCGCATCTCGTCCACACGGCCGGCCAGATCGTCTGGGCGATGAACGACAGCCCCGCCATGCCTGGCCTCGATTCCACCCAGATCTTCGTGCTCGACGCTGCGACCGGGACGGTGGTCCGGGACTTCCACGACGAGGGCGTGGTCACGCAGATCCTCGTCGACCGGGGCGTCGTCGTGGTCTCCGGTGAAAGCCGTTACAGCAACGACACGCGCGCCTACCGCCTCGCCGACGGGCAGCTGCTGTGGCAGCGCAACCAGTACATGAAACAACCGGTTTCGGCGAGCGGTCGCGTCGTTGTCTCCGGAACCGGGATGGGGGCCGGACCCCTGACGAGCACCATCGTCGACATCGGCACCGGCAATATCGTCCACACCACTCAGGACCGTGAGTACCGGCCGCTCGCGGCGGACGAGACGGGGACCAAGTTCTACGTCGGGTGGGGGCACAGCCTGCAGGTCCTCGACGCGACGACCGGCACCCTGACCTGGCTCGCGTCGAACCTGTACCCGAGGTTCGTGGTGGTCACCCCGACCAGGCTGTACGTCACCTCCACCGGGGGCACCGTCTCCGCGTTGAACCGCAGCACCGGCGCCACAATCTGGAGCCGAAGCATTCCGGAGAGCCAGTACCAGCGGGCGATCATCGCGGGTGGCGTCCTGTACGTCACAGCCAAGAGCGACCGGGTGTACACCCTGAACCCGGTCGACGGTGCCCCGCTAAAAGCGCCGGCGTTCACCGGCGCGGTCGACCAGCTCGTGGTCACCTACGGCAGGGTGTACGTCACCGACGGCACGAAGCTGACCGTCTACGGCCTCTAGCAGAGCGGCGTGCAACGGCGGTCGACCGTTTGTCGCGGTCGACCGCCGTTGCTGTCCGCGCGGTGTGGAGCCGCTGCGGTTGGGGTGATTCGGGGATGGAGTCCACCGCTGGGGTCAGGGTTTCCGGGGCACCGGCTCTGCCTTCAGGCGGCGGCGACCCGCCCCATCTCGGCGAGGATGCTGCCGGCCTGCCCGAGCTCGATCAGGTAGCCGTCCGGGTCCCGCAGGTAGCACCGGGTCTCGACGCCATGATCCTTCGGCTCGGTGAGGAACTCCCCGCCCCGGGAGCGCCACTGCTCGTAGACGGCATGGACATCGGTGACCCGGATGTTCATCGCGCTGCTCAGCGTGGTCGAGTCCGGCGGCGCCTGTGCGCGTACGTCCGGCTTGTCGTCGGTGGGACCACCTTCGTCGTTGATCACGATGTAGCTGTTGTGGAAGCGCAGGATCGCCGGCCGGCGATCCCGCACCACCGTCGCTTCCAGCACCCGCTGGTAGAACTCCCGTGAACGGTCCACATCCCGCACGATCAGCAGGGTCGTGAGCACCATCCCGTTCTCGGGCTGAAAGTAGTCCGGCGCCTCGCTCGTCATCCGCCCTCCCCCATCCGACCGGTGGGGCGTACCCCCTCTCCGCCTCGGCACACCCCAGGGTGGGCGCCGCGAGCGGCAGGCGGCGACAGCGGCTTGACACATGTCGGAGAAACAATCGAGATATTTAAACATGTGCTGGGTGACTGGTGCTCGCCCGGTCCGTAGCGTCGGTCGGCAACACCGCGCTGGGGCGTACGCCGGCACGGGCTGTTCCGGTGGTGGTGGCGCGGCGCCAGACGGCGCTGTGTCGGAACTGTGAAGGGAGCAGCGGTGGCTTCATCTCCCCCCGTCTCACGCGCTCGGCGTGACACCCGGTTGGTGTTTGTCAGCAGTCTTGTCGTGTCGCTGATGCTGGCGGCCACGCCGGGTTGGGCGGCTCCGAATGCGGGTCCGGCCGCGAAGCCGAACCCCATCTTCCTGACCGGCCCGAACGAGGGCCGGCCGGACACCATCGCCATGACATACCTGCGGTCGAACGCGGGTCAGCACGGCGTCCACGCCTCCGACCTGAGCGATCTCGGGGTCGCCTCCAGCTACACCAGCGCACACAACGGTGTGACGCATGTCAACCTGTCGCAGCGGTACAAGCAACTGGAGGTTTTCGGCGCCACCGCCACGGTCAACGTCGCCCGGGACGGCAGTGTCATCTTCGTGGGCGACACGTTGGTGTCCGGGCTGTCCGGCGGCGCGTCGGCCCACGAGTCGGTGGATGCCGTCAAGGCGGTGCGGTCGGCGGCGAAGGCGTTGAAACTGCCGACTCCGCGTAACCCCCGGGTGCTCAGCCGTGCCGCCGGCCCGGCGAAGCGGACGGTCGTGTCCGATAGCGGTATCTCCGACCAGCCTATTCCGGCGAAGCTGGGTTGGCAGCCCAGCGAGGCCGGGTTGCGCCTGGCGTGGCAGTTGGTGATCGACGATTCCACGGCCTCCCACCTGTGGAACGCGACGATCGACGCGCAGAGCGGTGCGCTGCTCGCCGTCGAGGACTGGACGACACACGACGAGGTGTCCGACCTGTCGAGCACGTTGGGCCACCACGTGGCGGGTCGCTCGCAGGTCTCGGCCGGGGCGGGCTCCCCCAACCCCGTGCAGGACGGGTCGAGCTACCAGGTGTTCGGCCTGCCGACCGAGAGCCCGAACGACGGGCCGCGCACGCTGGTGACGAACCCGGCCGACGGGACGGCGTCGCCGCACGGCTGGCACGACACGGACGGGGCGCCCGGCGCGGAGTTCACCACGACGCAGGGCGTCAACGTGCACGCCTACCAGGACCAGGACAACAACAACACGGCGGACCTGGGCAGCAGCCCGGACGGCGGAACGGGTCTGAGCTTCGACTTCCCGCTCGACCTCGGGGAGCACGCGCAGAACTACCGGGACGCCGCAACCGCGAACCTCTTCTACTGGAACAACATCGTCCACGACATCACCCACCGGTACGGCTTCGACGAGGCGTCGGGCAACTTCCAGGCGAACAACTACAGTCGCGGTGGCGCGAGCGGGGACTACGTGCGCGCGGAGGCGGCGGACGGCGGCGGCACCAACAACGCGAACTTCTCCACCCCGGCGGTCGACGGCGTGGGCACTCCCCGGATGCAGATGTACCTGTGGCCCGGCAACCAGTTCGGCAGCCAGAACCAGGTCGTCGTGGACGGCGCGGGCTCGTTCGACGCGTCGTGGTCGCGGTTCACCCCGGCGCCCACGGTCGCCGGGCGGTCCGGCCGGTTCGTGTACGGCGGCACCGGCTGCGCCACCGAGACGTACCCCGAGAGCCGGCCCGCCACCGACTGGGTCGCGGTGCTCGACGGCGGCACCGCCGCCTGCAGCTACCTGGTTCGCGCCCAGGTCGCCGAATCCCTCGGGGCCGTCGCCGTGGTGATCGCGCACAACGCGGCCGGCAACGCGCCAGTCCTGACCGGGTCGATGGCCGGCGCACCGGTCACCATCCCGGCGGTCGCCGTGACCCAGGCCGACGGAGCCACCATCAAGGCCGCCGTCGCCGACGGAGCTGCGACGGGAACCATCCGGAAGCACCCGAACCACCCCGGCATCCGGGACGGCGACCTCGACGCCGGGGTCGTCGTCCATGAGTACGCGCACGGCATCTCCAACCGGCTCACCGGCGGACCGACGATCAACTGCCTGACCGGGGACGAGCGGATGGGCGAGGGCTGGAGCGACTACTTCGCCATCACCATGCTGATGGACCCGAGGTTCGACACCGCGGAGGGCCGGCGCGGCATGGGCCCCTACGTCCTGTTCCAGGACGACCGGAGCGGCAACGGCATCCGGCCGCGGCCGTACTCCCGCAACATGGAGATCCAGCCGTTCACCTACGACAGCATCAAGACCGGTGGCTGGCTGAACGGCACGTCGCTGGCGATGCCGCACGGCGTCGGCCACGGCTGGGCGTCCGTGCTCTGGGACATGACGTGGGACCTCATCGACCGGCACGGGTACAACCCCAACATCTACGACTCCTGGAACGCCGGCGGCAACAACCTCGCCATGCAGCTCGTCATGGACGGACTCAAGTTCCAGGGCTGCGGGCCCGGCTTCGTCACCGGCCGCAACGCCATCATCGCCGCCGACGCGGCGCTGACCGGCGGCGACAACGCCTGCACGCTGTGGGCCTCCTTCGCCCGCCGGGGTCTCGGCTACAGCGCGGTGCAGGGCACCACCAACCGCGACGACAACACCGAAGCCTTCGACACCCACCCCACCTGCCGCGGCGACTTCACCGGTCGGGCCGCCCAACCCGCCCTGAACACCGTCGACGCCGGTGACGCGGTCCCGATGAGGTTCAACCTCGGCACCAACCGGGGCCTGGACATCCTCGCCAGCAACTCTCCCTACTCCCGCCTGGTCGACTGCGACACGCTCCGGACCGTCAACCCCGACGGCGGCGTCACCCCCCGACCCACCCCGGTCGCCGCCCAGACCGCCGGTGACGCGCAGCTGTCCGTCACCGCCAGCGGCCAGTACCTCTACCCGTGGAAGACCGACCCCGCCTGGGCCGGCACCTGCCGCGAGTTCGTGCTGTCCCTCGACGACGGGCACCAGTACCGCGCCTACTTCCGCTTCACCGGTTGACCGGACGTAGGCGAGCAGTCGGAACCGGAGGGAGCATCCCAGCCAGGGGTGCTCCCTCCGGTCGTCGGTGCCCCCGCGCGATGAATGACCGGGCGTCGTCTACGCCGGAGTCTCGGACACCGCCTCGATGATGCGCAGGTCGCGCTCGGCTCCGTCGTCGAGTGCCCGCAGCGCCTCCTGGTAGGCGGGGCTGCGGTAGGCGGCCACAGCCGCCTCGACGCTGTCGAACTCGATCAGCGTCGTGCGTTCCACGATGCCGGACTCGAACGCGTGCGCCGGTAGCCCTCGTGCCAGGAACCTGCCGCCCGCCGCACGCATCGCCGGCCCCGCCAGCTCGACGTAGGCGGCCAGCTTCTCCTCGTCGGTGATGGACCGGAACGTGTTGATCCAGTAGGCCTTCGGCATCGGCGGTGTCTCCCGTTCGTGTGGCGGTGATCAGGCCAGGGCGAGGCGGTGGCTGGGACGTGACGACGGAGGCCGACGGCACACCCCGGCCACGACCGTACGCGTCGGGCACCGCCGAGATGATGCGCTCGGCTCCGTCGCCTCCAGCTACCTTCCTTCGCCGCTCACCTCTTCGCGTAGCTCGCGGAGGTTGTCGACGCAGGCCGCGTATGCCTGGTCCTCCGCGTAGCCGGAGTGCCCGAGCGTGGCCGGGTAGCAGTTGTCCCCTGCCGTCCGAGCGAACACCGGGTCGATGATCCGTCGGTCGACGTCCTGCTCTGCGCCCTCGGTGGGCCCTTGCTCGCCGGTTGTCCCGACCGACCGGACCTCACTCAGGATCCATCCGCCGATCGGGTCGCTGGGCCGGTAGAGGTTGCGCCACGGCCAGCGGGCCCGAGCGTGGTCGGTGACGTCCAGGGGCCGGCCCGCCAGGAGAGCGCCGGTACGGCGCAACGCGGCCGGTCCGAAGTACGCGGGGAAGAAGCGTGCGTAGAGCCGACGCAGCGGGCTGCCGTAGGTGAGCAGGGCGACCCGTGCGCTCTCCGCGTACGTGAGTTGCATGACCACGGCCGCGCCGATGACCGTTCCCTGGGAGTGACACGACAGCAGGACGCGACCGCCGCAGGTGCAGCCGAGGTACTCGATGCGCCGGATCAGGTCCGGGACCGCCCGTTCGGCGTAGCAGGGAGGCGCGAGCGGATGGGTGGCGCGCGGCCAGAACGTGCCGATGTCCCACAGGACGCCGACGGTCCGCCGGAACCGCGGGTTGCGGTACGCCTGGCGCCCCACGTAGAGGAGGCCGGCCGCGAATCCACCGACGAGCAGGTCGCCGATGGTGACCGCCCAGCGCGCGTGGACGTAGACCCAGCTCCGGTCGACCAGGTAGCCGATCACGCCGCCTGCGGTCAGGGCGGCGAGCAGGACGACGAACACGCCGCTGACCCGTCCGCCCACGTCGCTCAGGGTCGCTCGGGACCAGGCGGCGGCGATGCGACGGGCGCGTCGCAGGGTCTCCGCGTGGTGCGGGTCGTGGGGCGTCCGGAGCGCCTCCGCGATCTTCTCTGTCGGGTAGGCCGGGATGATGTGGTCACGCAGAATTCGGTCGGTGCTGCGCCGTACGAACCACAGCGCGACACCCGCCAGCAGCAGCGCCGTCGCCGCCACCGGGACCGCCATCGCCGCTCCCCAGAAGTAGACCAGCGGGACGACGATGGTGTCGGGGGTGCGATCGGTCGGCGCCGGCTTGCCGAGCACATGGGCCACCGCCAGGGCCAGGCCGGCGGCGAAGGCGCCGGCGAGGACCAGCGCGAACATCATCAGCGCGGGGGTCGCGAGCCCGAACCACGCGGGTGACGGTTCCGCCGCCGAGTTGGCTCGCCGAGCCCGGGCACGCCCGGCCAGCAGGAGGACCAGCATGGCCAGCAGCAGGACGACCTGTGCCGCCGCCAACATCTGGACCGCCCCGGTGAGCCACGGTAGCTGCGACCGCGGAGCGTCCGGGTCGTACACCGGTGCGTTGACGCCGCGCTGCCAGACCACCATCGTGGCCAGAACGGTCACGGCCAGGGCCAGCCACGGCAGGAGCGTGTAGAGATCCCGCCGGCCACCGGGTGCACCGCCTCGGTCCGGCCGGGGGCGGTCGTTGGGCAGGCAGACCAGCACGACGGTCAGCCCGAGCAGGGCCAGCGCCAGCCCGAACAGGACAACCACGGCCGCAGTGGCCGCCCCTGGCTGAGTGGCGCCGCGATCGGCGAAGGGCGCGAGCAGGAGGACGCCGACCAGCGCGAAGCCGGCCGCGACGTGGGCCGCCCGCAGCCGCCGCACCTGGGACTCGCCGTTCCACATCCGACGGTCTTCCAGCGGCGTGCGGTCCTGCTCCTCGGCGGCGGCCGGCGGTACGGTCGCCGCTTCCAGTTCCCGCCAGGTCTTGTTCGCCAACCACCAGAGCAGACCCACCACGGCCAGCGGGAGCGCGGCCGTCACGGCGATGCGCCGCCCGGGCAGGTCGAGCCACGGCCAGGACAGGAAGCCCAGCCACGAGACGCGGTCGGTGCAGTCGCGCGCCGAACGCACACACTGCCACCCGAAGAAGTCCATGGACACGAGGACGACGGCCAGGACCAGGGTAAGCGTTACCGACAGCGCGAACAGCCGCAGCAGCGCCTCCGCCGTCCGCCGGTGACCCCGCCGTCCGGTTCGATTGCCGGCGGACGGCAGGGCGAAGAAGGCCACGTTCACCAGCAGGAACGGCGTGAGCAGCAGCCACAGCGCCCGCTGCCCACTGCCCGCGGTCAACGCACCCCACGAGTACGCCTCGAGTCGCTCCTGCGCCGTGTCGGCGGAGGTCTGCCGCGCCTCCCACCGCCTGCGGTGGAAGCCCGCCTCGGCATCTCCCGCCACCCGCGCGACGTGCGGGTGTGCCAGCATGCGCTCCGGCGGCGTTCCGGACACGCCATGGACCCGCAGTTCGGTCCAGCCGCCGCCGTCCCGGTTCACGTAGCCGCCCACGGTTCACCTCCGGCCACCGCAGCCTTCATGCCTCTCTACCGGACGATGCGCGTAGTCCGCAGTCACCCAGCGGACACATCGCCGGGCAGGTTGGGCGGGCCGCTGGCCGCGGTAGTCCTGAGCCCGGTCAGCCGAGCGTGATGCGTCCCTGCTCGTCGTACCGCAGACGACCGCTGGTCACGGCGACGTGCAGCCCGTACCGGAGCATTTTGTCGATCTTGCCGGTGCGCCGCCGGTAGCCGAGGCGCTCCAGCCCGGCGCGCAGAAGGCGCTCCTCGTCCATCCGCGGCACGCCCTGCAGCACGTGCACGAACGCGTTGGCCACCTCCTCGGGTGGCACCTCCTCGAACGCCCGGTCGTTGCTCGCCTGGGTGACCCGGTACGCGCGGTACGTCTGCGGGTCCGTCCCCTCGGGCCAGGCGTACCGGCCCACGGTGGGGTGGTCGTAGAGCCGGCGGGCGTCGACGAGCGCGAGTACGGCGGCGCGCCGGTCCTCGCGGGTCCGGAGGAAGCCGAACCGGGCAAGGGCCAGGCGGGCGAGTCGGTGCTGCTCGATGGGCCCCTCCGCCGCGATGATCTCGCGCAGCGCCTCCCGGACCAGGCCGCGTACCCGCTGATCGGTGGCGAGCAGGTCAAGGTCACTCTGGTCGCCGAGCGGCGTCGCGGCGTACGGGACGAACGGGCTGACCATGATGCCGCCGGCAGCCGCCGACGGCGCGATCGCGACGGAACCTGGCGCGGGCGGGACGGCGAGGCCGGTGACGGGTGCCGCCGGGGCGTCGGCGGGGGGTTCGCGGTCCTCCGCGACTCGCGGCGGCGACAGCTCGGCGACCTCCGCGAAGAGCGGCTGCTCGACGTCCTCCGCAACGCGGGGGGACGGTAGCTCGACGGTGGCGGGGGGAGCGACGGCCTCCGCCGGCTCGGGGGTTGCGATCTCCGTTGCCTCGGCCCGGGCGATCCCGTCGTCGACCCGGTCGAGCAGCGCCGACCGGCCGTGGATCCACGCCGGAAGCCAGAACCGCACGACCTCCGGCCAGCCCATGATCGTGCGGAGCAGCGCGGGCGCCGAGTCGCGGTCGGCAACCGTGGGCCGGGCGCTCCACTCCGGACCGTCCAGCATCACGGCCACCTGCCACCGCGGCGAGCCGGGTCGGCGTACCGCGATGTCCACGGTGAAGTCGGACAGGCCGTGCGAGGTGCGGACCTCGTGGCCGCGGTCGCGCAGCGCCGCGGCGACCTCGTCGCGGATGCGGCTGCGTCGTTCGGTGCGGTCGGTGGCGAGGTCGCCCAGGCGGTCCGCGCCCGCGGCGGCCATCTCGCAGTACGCGCGCAGGTGCTGGGTGCCGACGGCGGAGGTACGGGACAGGTCGATGTCCGACGGGTCGAAGGAGGAGAACAGCACGACCTGCCGGCGGGCCCGGGTGATGGCCACGTTGAGCCGCCGCTCGCCACCGGCCTGGCTGAGCGGGCCGAAGTTCAGCGGGAGCTGGCCGGTCTCCGGGTTGGTGGAGAACGCCAGCGAGAACAGGACGACGTCCCGCTCGTCGCCCTGCACGTTCTCCAGGTTCTTGACGAAGATCGGCTCCCCGACGGCAGCAGAGAGGTGTTCCCGGATGATCGGATCGGCGCTGTCCTCCAGCAGGTTGAGGATGAGGTCGCGCTGCTGGATGTTGAACGTGACCACGCCGATGGACTGGCCGGCGGTGGCCGGGTCGTGCAGGCGCCGGGTGATGTCCGCGAGGATCGCCTGCGCCTCCACCTCGTTGGTGCGCGAGCCACCCCGGTCGTACTGGCCGTCGACCCGTCGCCAGGTGATGCCGGCGGAGCTGCTGGCGCCGGGCGACGGCAGGCTGGAGAGCTTGTTGTCGTAGTAGTAGCGGTTGGAGAAGGCGATGAGCGACTCGTCGTGGCTGCGGTAGTGCCACGACAGCCATCGCTGCGGCAGCCCCGACTCGACGGATTCGCTCAGGATGCTCTCCAGGTCCTCCAGCACCGGGCCGTCGACCTCGTCGACGTCGTCCGCTGTGTGGCTGGCCTGCATGAAGGTGGACGGCGGCATCTGCCGGGAGTCGCCGACGACCACCACGGCACCACCCCGGCCCATCGCGCCGATCGCCTCGGCGACGCGGATCTGCGACGCCTCGTCGAAGATGACCAGGTCGAACCGTTGGCTTCCGGGAGCCAGGAAGTTCGCCGCCGAGGCGGGACTGACCAGGACGCACGGCGTCAACGCCAGCACCGCGTCCGGGTACTGCTCGAACAGCTCCCGGAAGGACCGGCCGCCCCGCTTGCGGCGCAGTTCCGCGGCGAAGTCGGCGAAGCGGCCCCGCCGGTCGGTCGGGCTGAACGGGCGGCGCCGGACCAGCACCGAGGGCAGGCGCTCGGGCAGGGCGGTCCGCAGCTCACCGGCGGCCGTCTCGAACTGGGCGATCTCGTCGTCGTGCAGCTCCGGGTCGAAGTACTGCAGGCCGCCGGCCCGGACCCGCTCGGCGAGGGACGCCGCGGCGACTCCCCGGCGGTAGACCTCCTCGGCGAGCTGCGCGTTGACCTCGGCGCGGAGCAGCCGGTCCCGGTAGTCGGCGAGACCGGCGGAGGCGAGCACGTCGGCGTGGGTGAGGACGGTCGCCCAGCGCCGCAGCGCAAACAGCTCCTCGGTACGGAGGTCGTGCAGCCAGGTCGCGCCGTCCCGCTGCCAGGCGTGGACCCAGTCGGTGCCACCGGACCACAGGGCGAGTTCGGGCGCACCCGAGCGCAGCACCCCGCGCCAGGCGCGCCACCGGGAGGCGACCCGGTCCAGGAGGGCGGCGTCAGCCTCGGTGGCTCCAGCGTGGAACAGGTCCCAGGCCTGGGGGTGGCGGGCGAGCAGCGTCCGGCCGGTCCGGGTCGCCTCGACCGCCTCGGCCAACCGCTCACGGGCGTCGGGGGCGGTGGGCCGCCACGCCGGCATCCGCAGCCCGCCCACCGTGACCGCGTGCTGGTGGAGCGTGGCGGCCTGCGCCTGGGCGGCGACCAGGCGTCCGGTGGTCACCTCGACCCGCTCGACGTCGACCTGCGCGCCGGTGATCAGGTGCACGGCCAGTTTGTCGACGACGGCCTGCCGGCGCTTGCGCTTGCCGAACAGCTTCCTGGCCGCCTCCTGCGCCTCGGCGTGCCAGGCGGCCAGCTCGGGGCGGGCGAAGACGTCCGCCCGGAAGGTGGCGAGTTCACCGGCGAACCCCTGGTGGAAGGCGGCCAGGTCGGCCTGGAGCCGGGCCACCGCCTCGTCCCACCGCCGGTCGCCGGCGCGCAGGGTCGTCTCCCGGTCCGGGAGCAGTCCGCGTACGGCGAGCCAGGCGCCGGCCTGCAGCTCGGTGACCGTCTCCGGGGCGGGAAGCGTGCGCAGCAGGTCGACCAGGTGGGGGTGGGGGGCGAGGTCGGCGCGGAGGTGTTCGAGGTCGGCGGCGATCTCGGTGACGGCCGCCGCGTGCAGCCCGTCGAGGGTGCGGCATCCGCTGAGCGCCCAGGGGTGCTCGGGCCGGATCCGCGCCGAGCGTGCGGCGGCCGGGAACTCCCGCAACGTCGTCTCCACCCGCGTGCGCACCTCGGCGGGTGCGTGCAGGTAGCTCACCGGGATCGGGGCGACCGGGCCGTCGGCGTACGCGAGGACCTGCTCGTAGGCCGACCAGAGCGACATGCCCACTCCGTTGGCGGTGTGGACCTGCGCCGGGTACTCCACCAGCGGCGCGAGCCGCGTCCGGTAGGCCGTCTCGACGGCCGTCCAGTCGCCGTCGCCGCCCAGGTCGTACTGGTCGAGGGCGTCGCGGAGCTGCTGGCGGATCGCGTTGAGGGACTGCTTGCGCCCGTGCAGGTCGAGGGCGAACGGTCCGAGGCCGACCTGCTTGAGGCGCCGCTTCACGACCTCCAGCGCGGCCTGCTTCTCGGCGACGAACAGCACCGACCGGCCGGCGGTGACCGCCCGGGCGATCATGTTGGTGATGGTCTGCGACTTGCCGGTGCCGGGCGGGCCCTCCAGGACGAAGGACTGGCCGCGCTCGGCCATCACGATCGCCTGCATCTGGGAGCCGTCGGCGGGGATCGGCAGGTGCAGCTCCGCCTCGTCGACCGTCACCTCCGCCTGGTGCTCGGGCCGGGCCGGGTCGTCGAAGGTGGCGCCGGAGGACTCGACCAGGTGTCGGACGACGGGGTTCTCCAGGAAGCGGGGCCAGTGCTCGCCGAGGTCCCGCCACATCTGGAAGGTGGAGAACTGCAGCAGCCGCAGGCTGGCGGTCTCGTCGATGCGGTAGTTGAGGCGGTTGTCGACCAGCCCGGCGTTGATCGCGGCCAGGGTCTTGGCGACATCGATGCCGTGTTCGTCAAGGACCGGTTGCTCCAGCTCCGGGATCCGGACGCTGTGCTTGACCCGCAGCCACTCGACCAGGCAGTGGTTGGGGCTGGCGACCTCGGTGCCGTCGATGACCATCGCGTACGGGCGGCGGCCGGTGCCACCCTCGATCCGCACCGGCAGCAGGAACAGCGGCGCGTACGCCTCTCCCCCGGTCGTCCTGGTGTGCACCAGCGTGCCGATGGTCAGGTAGAGGTAGTTGCTGCCGGTCTCCTGCTCCATCGTGCGCGCCTCGCGCTGCAGCGCCCGCATGACGGTCTTGTAGCGGGCCTCGGTGACGGCGCCGTAGACCCGGCGGTCGGTACGCAGCTCCCGGGTCAGGATCTCGGCGTCGAGGTCCTGCGCCCGGCGCGCACCGGCCAACTCGTGGACGTGACTGATGTCGTCCTGCGGAATGACCTGCACCTGACGGCCGTCGTGGATGAGGTCGTCGAGCAGGGCCAGCGCACCGGCCGGCACGTGCAGGTCCAGGCCGCGACCCCGCTTCGGCAGGTTGAGCAGCGGGTTGCGCAGACTCAGGTCGAGCAGGGACTTCCGCCACTGCTGGATCCGCGCCGGCGAACCGTCGGACTGGTGCGGCACCTCGTCGCCCTCGTCGGCGAGCTGGCGCACCCTGGCCGCGGCGACACCGGCCGGAAGGTCGAGGGACGCGGCCTCAGCGTCGGTGTCCGTGGTCGTCTGGGCCTCGACGGGCGCGACCAGCTCGTCGGCCGACGGCAGCGGCCGGATCCCGGAGCGGTGGGCCAGGTGGACGTCCACGACACCCTGCAGGCGGTGGCCCTCGCCGCGGAAGTGGCCGAGACCGACCCGTACCGCCTCGGTGAAGGTCGCGGTCTGCGTCCCGGGCCCGATCCGGGTCAGCTCGACCGGCACCGCCCGGCCCGAGTCGACCATCGAGATCAGCAGGTTGGTCTCGGTGACGGCGGCGGAGCCGAGCCGCTCCTCCTCGAGCAGGAAGCCGCCGAAGGCGTGCCCCTCGCTGAGGAACACGAGCGGGTGCAGCCCCGCCGCCTCCAGGCACGCGGCGTACGTGACGGACAGGTCGAGGCAGTTGCCGAGCCGCCCGTCCAGCACGGCGGCCGTCGTCCGTACCTTCTGGCCGCTGTTCTCGAACGACGCCGGCAGGGTCTGGTACGTGATCTGGAGCTGGCGCAGCGCCTCGTACACGGCGCCGGCGATCACCGCCGCCCGCTCCGAGCCCTCCTGATAGCCCTGCAGCGAGCCGGAACCGGTTCGCGCGAGCAGGATCTGCGCCGCCGACCGCAGCACCGCCTCCACCGCCCGGGTGTTCGGCTGCACGAACGCCGCCAGGCTGTCGTACAGGGCCGGGCTGTTGAACCACTCGTTGTGCGCGAGCACCGCACTCGGCGCGACCAGCCGTAATGCCTTGTCGTTCACCTCCACGGTGAGGTGGTAGTCGACCGGGAACGCCTCGTCGGTGCGGTACAGCAGCCCACCGTCGGGCGTGACGTCCCGGAAGTCGTCCCAGCCGGTGCTCGTGCCGGGCCGCAGCGGCGCGGTGAGCGTACGCGTCCACGGCGCGACGAGCGCGCCGTCCGGCCCTCGCAGTTCGAGCGTCAGCGTCACGCCCGCCAGCGGTTCCGTACCCCGGTTGACCAGCGTGAGGTGGCGGACCAGCGGCACCCGGTTGTGCACCAGGGCGGCGTTGATCGCCGGCTGCACGAGCAACGCGACGGCGAGCTGGTCGTCGTCGGCGGTGAACTGCGCGAAGACGCTGTCGGACATGGGGTTTCTCCAGGTGGCGCGGCCAGGAAGGGCCAGCCTAGCGGTCACCCGACCGGTGGACCGGTCCCCCGGCCGTATGCCGATCTTGGACGTCGTACGCCTGGGGCAGGATGTGGGCCATGACGACGCACCACCCGGGCACCCAGCGCCTGGTCTACGGCCACGCCCAGCTGCACGACTGCCTCGCCTTCGCCGATGCGAACACGGCCACCGAGGAGGCCGAGGAGATCGAGGCTCTCGCCGCCGCCCGTACCTGGGGAGAAGCCCGCCAGGTCCAGATGACCCACCTGTGGAACCCAGCCGGCCCGGAGTGCTACGAGCCGGAGGACGGGTACCCGGACGACGCGCACAACGGTGACTACCTCGAGATCCCTGTCGACCACGGCTGTGCGTGCTACGAGCCGGGGCGCCGCCCGCCACCGGCAGCCACCGGTTCGATCGCCTGCCGGAAATCCCTCGGGAGCTGGGCCAGCGCGTTCTCGAACTCGTCGCGGGTGACAGCCTCACGGAGCGTGGTGAGCACCGCGCCGATCCGGGCATCGGCGAGCGCACGGTCGACGTCCTGGCGATCGGCCACCCGCTGCACGAAATCTTCGAACCCGAGCGACGCCTTGACCTGGTCCTGTCTAAGCGGTTTGCGCAGGCAGTCGTCAAGCCCGTCGGGAAGTTGATATGCAAGGTCCTCAGCCTGGCCGGCGCTGATCCGATCTGCCAATGCCGTTAACGTCGCGCGGGTGACTGTCACCGCCTGATCGGTGGACACCTTTGCCCGCGTCGCCACTGCATTGAGAAGTCCTGGTATTCCATCTGATTCCTCCCCGTCGGATCGCCGTCGAATCACCAGTTGCGAGCCGCTTCGGTGCGCCTTGCCCACATCCTCCCGCAGCGGTGGGTGACCCTGCCTCATCCCGATCGGGCGACCACCAGGGCGCCCTACGCCGAGCGCGCCGGGCATCAGCCCCATCGCAGGAGACTCAAACGTGCACATTCTGGTCATCCTCGGCGAGGAGGTCGTCTCCCGCAGATCGGTCTTCCGGCAGCGCACGCAGCCAGCGGCCGATCATCCGGGCGTCAGCGTCGCTTCGATCATGCGCAGGTCAAACAGCCATGGGCACGACGTGATCAGCGGCCCGGCGTGGACGTGCACGATGATCAACGGGGTGGCTCGATTCGCGGCTTCGTTCGCAGCCAGATCCACCGCCGCGGCATTTGCCGGGGAGCCGTCCACACCCACCAACACCGGTAGCGCTACCTGACCAAGCACCTCGCACCACCTCTTTCTCTCCCTCAGGTTCTTCCCTCACCAGCCGGCGGCACAGTGCCGGAACGCCCGCCCGGGCGGGCCGTTCGGCCGTCGGATGACCGAAGAGGCACGTGGGCGTTGTGGATCCTCACCCGGGGGCGAGTCGGATGGTGGGGCGGCGGCGGGGATAGACAGCGAGGTCTCCGGTAAATGGTTCACCGACCAAGAAGAACCCGTCCCCGGAGACCTCGTGGCCACCTTAGCGGTGACGAGGCGACACGACCTGGGCAGCGCTGGAGCAGTTGCCGCCTGCGGCGCGTCGGTCAGGACGTTCGCCGAAGTGGAGCAGACGGCAGTTGATCGACGGGATCCGGTGGCGGGTTCGGGTGGGTTCGCCGTGGCGGGACGTGCCGGCGCTGTATGGGCCGCGCCGAACGCGCACCGCGCGCCGCCGATCAGTCAACGCGACGGACCCGGCAAGACCGCCGAGCGCGCCGGGCCGAACAAGCGTACGATGAAGTTATCCGGGAACCGACGACATCCCACACCTGAGGTGCCAGCCACACCGGCCCCCCAAGGGGATGTCATGTCCATCCTGCACGGCACACCGGCAGACCCGGCCACTACAACGCCGCCGCAGGCCGCAGCCGGCCCGCCCACAACCTCGCCGACGAGCCGAGTGCCCCGTACCCGGACGGCCTGGATCGGTATCTGCGCCACGGCGCTCACCCTCGTGGTGCTGATCGTCTTCATGCTGCAGAACACCCGCAGCGCCGAGGTCACTTTCCTTTGGATGCAGGGCACCCTGCCGCCGGCCCTGGCACTGCTGATCGCCGGCGTCGGCGTGGCCAGCCTGGCCGTGGTGCTAGGTGCCGCCCGCATCACCCAACTGCGCCGCCTGTCCCGTCAACGCCACTGAGCCGCGCCGTCCGGTTTTGCCTTGCCTTCGCCGCCTGCCCCATCCCTGCCCTCGCCCGATTCCGGCGAGCGCCCCGCCGCCCGCATGAAGATCCACGATAGGAAGGAAACCAGCATGGCAACCATCGTCGACCGCATCCGCACACTCCTGCACAACCCCCAAGGACAACGGATCACCCGCCAAGCACGTGACCAGCTCAACAAGCCCGACAACCAGCGGCGGCTGCAGCAGCTCGCGCAGCGACTCCGTCGACGCGGATGACTCTCGGCGAGCCCGTCCGATAGCCAGAGTTCGGCCAGCGGCGACCCGGCAATGGGCGGGGCGTCGACGGTGAGTTCGTAGTATCCGCGGCGCAGGTTCTGCATGAACGCTTGTCCGTCGCCCGGACGGCGTCGAAGAAGGCGTCGCGCCCGCCGCCCACTCCAGTGGACAGGGAAAACACCGGGACACCTCGGCTGTGGGCGGATGCCGTGGCGGCCTCGATCTCCGGGGCCGCCGCGGCCATCACACCTGGACGGAGTTCCACACTCTCACCGGCGCTGAGCAGGTAGCTACTCGCCCACCACCACCGAATGGACCTCACAGGCCGAAACAGTCCCTTCGACCCTGGTGAGAACGACGTCTGACCTGCTCCGCTGAGGGATAGGGCCACTGGGTTGGTGGCTCTCGACCGGAATCGAGACCGGCATGGACAGCATGTATTTCCCTCGAACAAGGCGCCGCATTCTCCGCGTCCTCTCGGTCGGCGTCGTCACACTGCTGGCGCTCCCCGCAGCGACGCCGACCTCCGACCACGCCACCACCACCCCGGTCACCGCCGCCCACAAGACCGCAGTCGCGGTGACGGGCCCTTCGCCCGGCACATTCACCGGACTAGGCTTCGACGCCTGCACCGCCCCGTCAGCCGAAACGATGCAGGTGTGGCTGACTGCCTCGCCCTACAGAGCGATCGGTATCTACTTCGGCGGTATCAACCGCGCGTGTACCCAGCCCAACCTGAGCGCCTCGTGGGTCACAGCCCAGCAGGCCGCGGGCTGGCATCTCATGCCGATCTACCTCGGGCTGCAGGCACCGTGCACGACGTCCACCAAGCGCTATCTCATCGACCCGGCGAACGCGGTGGCGCAGGGACGCGCACAAGCCGAAGACGCGGTCGCCCAGGCAAAGGCAGTCGGCCTGGCACCGGAAAGCGTACTCATCTTCGACATGGAGGCGTACCGGACCGACGATGCCGCCTGCCGCTCCGGGGTTCTCGCTTTCCTGAGCGCGTGGACGGCGCGGCTCCACGACCTCGGCTACCTCTCCGGCTTCTACAGCAGCATGGGCTCAGGCGTAGCCGACCAGGTCGCCGCATACAACACGCCCGGCTACGTCCGCCCCGACTACGTGGACTTCGCCCGCTGGGACGGGATCGCCGCGGTGTCCGACCCGGCTGTCCCCAGCTCGTACTGGTCTCCGCAGCGGCGGATGAAGCAGTACCTGGGCGGCCACGACGAGACGTGGGGCGGGGTGACGATCAACATCGACAACGACTATCTGGAGGTCGCCCCCATTCCGGCAACCCCCTTCGGAGACTTCACCGGCAACGGCTGGTCCGACCTGCTCAGCCGCCAGCCTTCCACCGGCAACCTGTATCTCTACCCGGGCAACGGGACGTCCCTCAGTAACCGCACGACCATCGGCGTGGGATGGAACGGCATGGATGTCATCATCCGGACGGACTTCACCCGGGACGGTCACGAAGACGTCATCGCCCGCGCCAAGTCGACCGGCTACCTCTGGCTGTATCCGCACACCCCGACGGGATGGGGCAGCCGGATCCTCATCGGTACAAGCTGGAACTCCATGCGCGAGATCACCCCCGCCAACGACTTCAACCGAGACGGCTACCGCGACCTGCTCGCCGTGCAGACCTCCACCGGATACCTGTACCTGTACCCGGGCCGCGGCACGTCGTTCGGCCCACGGGTGCTTGTCGGAACCGGCTGGAACAGCATGGACGAACTCACGGGAATCGGCGACTTCAACCGCGACGGCTATCAAGACCTCATCGCGCGGCAGAAGACCACCGGCTACCTCTTCCTCTATCCAGGACGGGCCGGCGGGTTCGGTGCCAAGCTACAGGTCGGCACCGGATGGAACAGCATGCGTGACCTGGTCGGCATCGGCGACTTCAACCGCGACGGCTACCCGGACCTGCTCTCGGTTGAGAAGTCCACGAGCTACCTGTACTTCTACCGCGGTCGGGGCACGAGCTTCGCCGCCGGAATCCGGATCGGTACGAGCTGGGGCGGTATGCAGCCCCTGCTGTAGGTGTACGGCGTACGTGAGCGGAGGCGTCGAGAGGCGCTGTTGCTTTGCCGGTGGCCAGGGGCCGAGGCAGGCTTGGCGGGTGAAGCTATCGAGCGGTCGTCGCCCTTGGTCGCCGCCGAGGTCGGCGTTCACCGGGTTCCGTTTCCCGTCCGAGGTGATCGTCGTCGCGGTCCCGTGGTACCTGCGCTGGTCGCCGCCGCCATCGGACGCGACGCGCCACCCCACCCCGGGTACCACCCGCGGTACCACACGGAACGGGATCCGATGACGCTCTTCGTGGAACGCCGTGTCGCCGAACTCACCGCGCGGCTGGTCACTGCCCCGCCGGTGGCGCTGCTGGCCACGCCGGCCACGGTCGCCGGACACGGCGACCGGCCCGGGTTCTCGGCCTCCTGCTGGAGGCGGAACAGGATGGCTGGCAACCTGGCGAAGCCGACCTGACGCAGGCCATCCTGCGTCTGCCTCGTGAGGTGGACCCCGCCGTCCGGGCGGCCGCCGCGCGCCTGGTCTCGCCGGCCGGCCGCCGGTTCGCCGACTGGCTGGCCACTCCCGCCGAACCGCGGACCGGGGTCGAGGAGGTCGGCTCGCGGGAGTGCTGAAGGCATTCGCCGATCCAGCCCGGCTGCGACTGCTCAGTTTCATCCAGTCCGTTCCGGAGGGCGAGGCGTCCGTGAGTGACCTCACCGCGCTGCTTGGTCTCTCCCAGCCGACCGTGAGTCATCACCTTCGGATCCTCACCGAGGCCGGCCTGCTCGAGCGCGAGAAGCGCGGCGTCTGGGCGTACAACCGCCTGGTGCCGTCCGCGATCGCGGCGATCGCCGACCTGTTGACGCCGCCCCGCAAGCGGGCGACGAAGAAGGCCCGTCGAGCGGCACTGTCGAGGCCGGCGCCGGTGCCGGGTCCCCACCAGTGGGTCGGCAGACGCAGGACGCACCTATCCAGCCCGCTTGGGGCGTGGTGATCAAGAATCCCGCGGTAGCGGCGGCCCGCCCAGCGTGGCTCCCCCGATGCTGATGACCCGCGCCGGCGTGCCTCAGCGCGGTGAGCGATCCGGACTGGCGCCGCACGATGTCGTGCCGGCAGCGGGCCGGCGCGCTCGACGCCGCCGACCGGCCGGTGTTGATCAGCGAGGCTAGGAGCCCGCCCCGACCCGACCCTGGCCGGGGCTAGACGGCAGACAACTGCCGTTGACGTCGCCGGCCGGTCTTCTCTGGGAGGTCACGCCACCCCGCTCGGTGCTTCAGCCGACCGTGTTCAGCCTCGATCGGATCGTTCGCGTGCCGCTCGACGTGATGCCAGGCCTGCGGAATCAGCTCGTCGAGCACTCCGGGGTAGACCGGCGCGGCGTTAGTGACGACCTCGCTCGGTATCACCGCCACCGTGAACCGCTGCACCCACCGGTAGACCGTGACGTGATCGACCTCCACGCCCCGCTCGGCCAGCAGCTAGGGCGTGTCCTGCCGATCTTGTAGTGGTTGATCGTTGACGATTGTCGGTGGTGCGTCGTGGTGAGCTGACTGATGAGGCGTGGGCGGTGATCGTGCCGCTGCTACCTGAGCCGGGTGGTGCGCGGGGGCGGTGGCGGGATCACCGGCAGGTCATCAACGGGATCTTGTGGAAGCTGCGTACGGGTGCGCCGTGGCGTGACCTGCCGGAACGTTTCGGGCCGTGGAAGACCTGCCACGAACGCCTGCGCCGCTGGACCGCGGACGGCACGTGGGATCGGATCCTCGCGGCGGCGCAGGTGCATGACGACGGCACACCGGTGCAGTGGACGATCAGCATCGACTCGTCGATCGTGCGGGCGCACCAGCATGCCGCTGGCGCCCGCAAAAAAGGGGCTCCCCGGCAAGTGCGGCGACGCCTGGTACGCAAGATGGCGAGGCCATCGGCCGATCCCGAGGCGGGCTGACCACGAAGGTCCACCTCGCCGTCGACGGACGCGGCCGACCGCTGTCGATCCTGCTCACCCCGGGCCAGGCCGGCGACAACCCCAACTACTGGCGCTGCTGGACGCGATCCGGGTCAACGAACCCGGACCCGGACGGCCCCGCAAACGCCCCGACGTGCTGATCGCCGACAAGGGCTACGCCCACGACTCCACCCGCCGAGCCCTGCGCCAACGGGGAATCCGGCACGTCATCCCGGAACGCTCGGACCAGGTCGCCCGCCGGACCGCCAAGGGCAGCGCCGGCGGGCGACCAGCGGCCTTCGATAGGCAGGTCTACCGCAAGCGTAACGTCGTCGAACGCTGCTTCAACCGGCTCAAACAGTGGCGTGACCTGGCCACCCGCTACGCCAAACGGGCATCCCTCTACTGGGCCAGCCTCGTCCTGATCGCCGCCATCATCTGGCTTCCATGATCGACAGGACAGGCCCTAGCCGGACGTGTCACCGACGTCCCGAGACTGATCTGTCACGCAAGTCCTGAGAATCGACAGTTGCGCAGCCCGGGTCAGGGAGTGGCCGCTGCCGTCGGTGGCGACGACGGTGATCGGCTGTCCGCGTCACCGGTCGGCTCCGGCGTCGGTTCTGCCGTGGGTTCTGTCGTCGGTGCGGTCGTCGGTGCGGTCGGTTCCGCAGAGGGGCGGACCGTGGCGGACGGCGTCGCACCGGATCCGGCGCTCGTCGTTCCCGAGGCAGGTTCGGAGGAGCGGGCGGCGGGGGAGGTGACGTTCGGATCAGGTCGCGCGCTCCGCGCGCCGCTGGGAGCGTTCGCCGGGTCGCCCCGGCCCGGGTCCTGCGGGGAAGGGACAGCGGAGGACGACGGCCCATCGGATGGACCAGGCGACCACCCGGTTCGATCGGCGAACACCACGGCAGCCGCCGCGGTGGCCAGAAGGGCGAGCACGACGCCGGTGATTCCACGCCACGCGCCCATCCTGCGGCTGGGCCGGCGAGCCGACTCCGGTGACCGGACCTCGGCGCGGGCGGGCGCCGCCGGAGCCACCGCCACGAGCGTCGGGGCCGTCGGCGATGCGGGCGGGCCGGCGACCGCCTCGGCGGTGGCGGCCATGGCTGCGGCGGTCGGGTACCGACGATCGGGGTCCTTGGCCATCGCGGTGGCGACCAGGTCGCGTACGGCCGTCGGGACATCGTCGGGCAGCGGGGGCGGCTCCTCGTCGAGGCGGCGCAGGGCCACGGCGACCGGGTTCTCGCCAGGAAACGGCGGATGACCGGCGAGGCAGTGATAGGCCACCGCCCCCAGGGCATAGATGTCGGCGGCCGGAGTCGCCTTCTCGGACAGTTGCTCCGGCGCCATGTACAGGACGGTGCCCACGACCTGGTTCGCCGCGGTCAAGCTCGTCGCCTCCGGGGAGAGCGCGATACCGAAGTCGACGAGAACGACGTGTCCATCCGGCTCGATGATCAGGTTGCCCGGCTTCACGTCACGGTGGACCACGCCGACGTCGTGCGCGGCCTGCAGGGCGTGGGCGGTCTGCACCACGATCGACAGCGTCTCGGCGGTACCCAGCCGACCCCGCTCGGCGATGCGCTCCGACAGCGGCTGGCCCTGCACGTACGCCATCACGATGTAGGCGAGCCCGGACGCCCCGGGCAGGGGCGCTTCGCCGTAGTCGTACACCTCCGCGACACCCGGATGCCGCAACGCGGCCATGGCCCGCGCCTCGCGCCGGAAACGCTCACCGGCGCTGGCCTCCTCGATGAACCGCGTGCGCAGCGTCTTGACGGCCACGGTCCGGTTCAACGTCTCGTCGACGGCTCGCCACACCTCGCCCATGCCGCCGGCCGCGATCCGATCGGCCAGGCGGTAGCGCTCTCCGATCAGGTCCCCTACGTCTGGCATCCGATTCCCGTACCCCGGGCGCCTGTCTCCTACGCCCCGGCCGCTCCCGGCTGCCGGTTCCGGCCGTGCTGTCCGGAGTTGCGTCACCTGGCCGTTCCCGGTGCGGTCGGCGGATGCGCCGGAGGCGGGGCCGCTGGACGCGGCCCCGCCCCGGTCGTGTCCCGTCCGGTTCAGCGCAGGCCGAAGGCCCGCGTGATCGTCTGCGAGACGGCGTTGTCGGCGCTGTCCCGCGCGGTGGTGCGCAGCGTGACGAAGGCGGCGCCATTCGGCGCCTTCAGGCTCGTCCGCCACCCGTCGCCGTCCCGCGTCAGCTCCGTGCGCCGCCAGGTCGCCCCGTCGTCGTACGACACCTCGACGGTGACCCCGCGGATCTCGGCCGGCACACCGGGCAGGTGCGAGGCGGTGACCGTCAGCCTGCCGTTACGGGCCGCCCGGCCCGCCGTGTCGGTCTCCACCCCGTAGTCGAGCTGGATCAGCGGCAGGGTCTCGGCGGACTCGACGCCGGTGGCCGCCGACGTGAAGGTCCACTCGGTCACCGTCCGCCTCGAGTACGGGTTCGCCCAGTCGGCCCGGTCGTTGTCGACGACGAGCCGGTACGGCAGCCGCTCGGGGGCGAGCCCGGTGACCGGCAGGAACTCGGCGTTGCCCCACCGCAGCTCACGCTCGCCCTGGTAGAGCGTCGCCCGGTTCTGGACGTCCCAGTTGCCGTAGGCGTCGCCGACGTGGCCGGAGCCGGAGTCGCCCCAGCCGGGCACGGGGATGTAGACCCCGTCGAGGTACCGCACCGGCAGGCCGGCGAGGGGTCCCATCCGGGGCCGGTGGATCGGGCCGAACCAGCTCACCCGGCTGGTCTTCTTCGCCGGGTAGCGGAGAACGGTGATCGAGGCCTGCCCCGTCTCGCCGGTGATGCCGGCGCTCTCGTACCAGTCGACGCCCGGGGTGACCCAGTCGGTCCGCTCACCCTGTGCGGGAGCGGTGAGTTCGTTGCCGACGATCCAGCCCTGCCAGACGTCGGCGCGGAACTCCCGTGCCTTGCCGGGCCGGTGGTTGCGGAACGAGACGTCCACCCGGGCCAGGTCGCGCTGCTCCAGGCGCCAGGTCGGGTCGGTGGGGACCGCGCCGCCCCAGTGCCGCACCACGTCGTAGAGGTACTCGGTGGTGGGATTGGAGTCGACCGTGAGGTCGACCCGACCCCGGTCGAGTGCCTCGATCAGCGTCGCGCCCTGGTCGGCGTTGAGGGTCGCCACCGTCAGCGGGGCCGGGCTCTCCGGGCTCCACGGTGCCTCGTCCCACGGCTGCGGCCGACCGATCCCGTCGCCCGCCACCAGGAGCAGCAGCGCGCCGGCCGCCGCGGCGGCCTCGGCCTGCTGACGGATGTCGACCTCGTCGGTGCGGCGGACGACCACCGCCTTGCCGCGTACGTCGAGGTCGGCCAACGCCTCGGCCGAGCCGTTGCCGGCGAAGACCGCCGTGAGCTTCCGGGTGCCCTTGGGCAGCGGCGTGGCCCCGCGCTTGACCAGCAGATCGTCGAACGCCTGCGACTCCGTGCGTACGGTCAGCGCCGGCTGTTCCAGCCGGAAGCGGGCGCCGAACTCGAAATCGCCGTCGGTCACCGTGGTGCCGGTCGGCAGCGCCCACACGCTGTCGTACGACGCGTTCGGGAGCGTCGAGCTCTCCACCAGGCTGTCGCCGAAGGACCGGTGGACGTCCAGGCGCATCCCGAAGGGGTTGCCCGGCTGCGGCACGTACGCCTTGATCTGCCGGGCCTGCCGGCCGTCCAGGGTGACGGTCCGGTCCCGGTCCAGGTTGACGTCGTTGAAGCTGAGCAGCGCCATGCCGAGTGAGCGTGGACCGTTGGCGCCCTGCACGTCGGTGGTGAGCCAACCGCTGTAGCTGCCGGCGGGCAGCCGGAGGGTGGCGGTGCCGGCCTCGTCGAGGTCGATCGCGGTGAAGAGCTTCCGCGCGGTGACGATCACCTTGCCGGAGGCGGGTTTCCCGGAGCGGTCCTTGGCGACGACCGTCAGGTTCTGCCGCTGGCCCTCCTTGCCGGCGCCGATCAGGGTCCGGGCCCGGACCGCGCCCGCGCCGTCGGTAGCGATGATCATGCCGCTGACTTCCTGCTCGGCCGCGAGCCGGTCCATCTCGGCGGTGAGCACCACGGTGGCGGTGCCGTTCGCGGGTACGGTCACCCGGTCGGCGGAGAGGCTGAAGAGCCCGGCCGGAGCACCGGCCACGTCGACCGCCAGCGCCAGGTCCACCGGGGCGTCCCCCACGTTGGTGTACGTCACCTTCTTGGTGTCGACGGTGCCCGACGTGTGCGGCCAGAACTGGAAGCCGGAGTACGCGCTGACGGTCGCGAAGACCGTCGCGCGCACCGCCGCGGCGGCGTCGAGCCGTCCCCCGCCCGCCTGATAGGGGGAATAGGCCGGAGTGGCCTTGGCGCTGCTCACCAGGGCTTCCTTGAGCCGCGGGCCGGTCCAGTCCGGGTGCGCGGCGGCGAGCAGTGCGGCGGCGCCCGCCACGTGCGGGGTCGCCATCGAGGTGCCGCTCATCAACCGGTACGGCCCCGAGCCGCCCCGGACGAGCTGCGAGCGGGCGGCGAGGATGTCGACACCGGGCGCGCTGATCTCCGGCTTCAGTCCGCCGTCGGTGCGCGGGCCCTGGCTGGAGAACTCGGCGAGCGTGTCGGTGCCGTCGACCGCGCCGACGGTCAGGGCGGCGTCCGCCGTACCGGGCGTACCGACGGAACGCGGGCCGCCGTTGCCGGCGGCGACGACGAACAACGCGCCGGTCTCGGCGCTGAGCGTGTTGACCGCCACGCTCATCGGGTCGGTGCCGTCCGTGCCGCCACCACCCAGGCTCATGTTGATGATCGTGGCCTTCTCCTGGCGGGCGGCCCACTCCATGCCGGCGAGGATGAAGGACTCCTGTCCCCGGCCCTCCGAGTCGAGCACCTTGGCGATGTGCAGCCGGGCACCGGGGGCCACGCCCCGCTCCCTGCCGTCGGACGCGGCGCCGGTGCCGGCGATCGTCGAGGCGACGTGCGTACCGTGGCCGTTGTAGTCGTCGACGTACTCCTCCCACGGCACGAAGCTGGCGGTGGCGTCGATCTGCCCGGCGAGGTCCGGGTGTCCGGGGTCCACGCCGCTGTCCAGCACCGCGACCTTCACCCCGGTGGCGGTGTTCCCCTGCGCCCAGACCTCCGGCGCGCCGATCTGCGCCGTCGAATCCGCCAGGCTGGCGGTCACCCGACCGTCGAGCCAAGTCTTCGCGATCCCGCCAGCGAAGGCCGGGGTGCCGGAGCGCCGGGCCGCCGTCGTCGCGGTCAGCGCCGACCAGAAGGCCGGGGCCTGCTCACGATCCCGGGTCACGGCCGCACCCCGCACGCTCTCCAGCGGGCGTACGACCGTCGAGCCGGCCACCGTCGCAGTGCGGCGGGAGCGGGCGGCGGCGTCGGTGTACTGGACGATCAGCGGCAGGCGCTCGCTGCGCGAGTCGTCGTAGCCGTCGGCGAGGAGCCGGGTCACGTTGAACAGGCGCCGGTCCAGGATGCCGGCGTCGACGTACGACAGCGCGGCCTCGGGGTAGACGTAGGTCGAGCCGTCGACGACCACGCGGTGGAAGGCGGCGCTGGATCCGTTCGGGCTGGTGACGGAGTGGACGGCGCTCCCGTCCGCGACCGTCACCCTGTCCCCCGTGATCAGGGTGACGCTGCGCGTGCCGCCCTGGGACGGCGGCGGGACGGCGGCGCCGGCGGGCGGCACCGGCC
>NZ_JBFAMU010000003.1:0-56664 GCF_040656655.1 Micromonospora sp. NPDC049799 | reverse complement strand
GGTCCCGCCGGCCGCCGTCGCGTCCCGTCCCACCCGACGGCCCGCGACCCCGGCGGGCCGACCGGCAGGACGGGTCAGGGCAGCTCCTCGGACCCGTCCGGAAGGTCCCAGACGCTCGCGCCGAGTCGGACGCGCCCCCTCGATCGCGTCCGATCCCCGGCACACGACGGCCGGGATGTGCGCCGGCCGTCGATACATCGGAGCCTATTCCCGGGAAATGGGAACCGCTCGCGCTGCCGGCGCAGCGCATTACGACCGAAATTCGTTACATCCGTCCGCTCGAAGCGCCGGCGTCGTAGCGGGCCCGGGCGGCCTCCACCTCGTCCAGGTGGGTGGTGGCCCAGGACCTCAGACCGGAGAGCAGGTCGAGCAGGCTCCGGCCCAGGTCGGTGAGGGCGTAGTCGACCCGGGGCGGCACGGTGGCGTGCGCGGTGCGGGTGACGAGGCCGTCCCGTTCCAGGGCCCGCAGGGTCTGGGTGAGCATCTTCTGGCTCACCCCGTCGATGCGCTGGGCCAGCTCGCCGTAGCGCTTGGTGCCGCCGGCCAGGGTGAGCACGACCAGCACGCTCCACCGGTCACCGATGCGGTCCAGGACCTGCCGGCTTCCGCACTTTCGGTCGTAGAGGTCGGGTTCCACTTGTTTACTCTCCCTCAGGTGCCCTACGCACTTCAAGGTGCCTACTCTCCAACGGGAAGTGAGGCGGAGGTGTTCCGGTTGGAGCTGTCGTCAGACCCGCCCCGGGGCCGCGTCGCCGCAGCCCCACCGCACGCACCGGGAGTTGCGCCATGTCCGTCGTCGTCACCGGAGCCACCGGCCACCTGGGCCGCCTCATCGTCACCTCGCTGCTGGACCGGGGTGTCCCCGGCGAGCAGATCGTGGCGCTCGGCCGGGACACCAGCCGCCTCGCCGACCTCGCCGACCGTGGGGTCACCGTCCGACAGGCGGACTACAACGACGCCGACTCGCTGCGCGCCGCGTTCGCCGGTGCGGAGAAGCTCATGTTCGTCTCCGGCAACGAGCTGGGCCGGCGGGTCGCGCAGGCCCGCACCGTGGTCGCCGCCGCCAAGGACGCCGGCGTCGAACTGGTCGCCTACACCAGCATTCCGAAGGCCGACACCTCCAGCCTCACCCTGGCCGTCGAGCACCGCGCCACCGAGCAGGAGATCGAAGCGTCCGGCCTGCCGTACGTCTTCCTGCGCAACAGCTGGTACTTCGAGAACTACCTGCCGCAGATCCCCACGTACCTGGAGCACGGCGTGATCGGCGCGGCTGGGGACGGCCGGATCAGCGCCGCCGGCCGCGCCGACTACGCCGAGGCCGCCGCCGCGGTCCTCACCACCGAGGGCCACGCCGGGAAGGTCTACGAGCTGGGCGGCGCCCCGTTCACCATGGCCGAGCTGGCGGGCGAGCTGTCCCGGCAGACCGGGAAGGACGTCACCTACACCGACCTGCCGGTGGAGAAGTACGTCGAGGTGCTGGTCGGCACGGGCATGCCCGAGCCGTTCGCGGCCGTGCTCGCCGACGGGGACCGGGGCGCCGCCGCCGGTGAGCTGGAGGTGGCCGGCGACGACCTGGAGCGGCTGATCGGCCGGAAGCCGACCACCCTGGCCGAGGCGATCCGCGCCGCCCTCTGACGGCGAAAGGAAGGGCCCCCGTTAACGCCTGGCGTTGTACAGGGGGCCCTCCTTGACAGGCGCTGCGGTCCGGCACCCGGTGCACCGGTACCGTCCGGTCGCATGACCGAGGACTTCCTGCGCGACACCCGGGCCGCCTACGACGCCGTCGCCGAGCCGTACACCGAACTGTTCGGCGAGGAGTTGGCGGACAACCTGTGGGACGGCGCCTTCCTCGACGCGTACGCCCGGATCGTCCGGGGGCCGGTGCTGGACGTGGGCTGCGGTCCAGGCCGGGTCACCGCGTACCTGGACCAGCGGGGACTGGACGTCTCCGGCGTCGACCTTTCGCCGGGCATGGTGGCCGCCGCTCGACGCGCGTACCCGGAGCTGCGGTTCGTCGAGGGCTCGATGACCGCCCTCGACGTGCCCGACGCCAGCCTCGGCGGGGTCGTGGCCTGGTACTCGGTGATCCACGTCCCGGACGACGTCCTGCCGGCGGTCCTCGCCGAGTTCCACCGGGTGCTGGTCCCCGGTGGTCACCTCGCGCTCGCCTTCCAGGTCGGCGACGAACCGCGCCGCCCGACGGTGATGTTCGGCGCCCCGGTCGCGCTCACCTTCCACCGGCGACGCCCCGACGCGGTCGCCGACCTGCTCGCCCGGGCCGGCCTGCCGGTCCGGGTCCGGCTGGTCCGGGAGCCGGAGGCCCACCCGACGCACACCGAGGAGACGCCGCAGGCGTACCTTCTCGCCCGCAAGCCCACCGACGCGGGCTGAGCCGCCACCGTCACGTCGTGAGCACCACCTTGCCGGGGGCCCGACGGCCTTCCAGGTCCGCGTGGGCGGTCGCCGCGTCGGCCAGGGGGTAGGTCGTCACCAGTGGCCGCCACCAGCCACGCCCGGCCAGCTCGACCGAGCGGCCGGCGAGCCCGGGGATGCCGCCGGGCAGGGCGCGCATCCGCTGCCCCAGCCAGCCGGCGGTGATCCCCCGGCCGACCAGGTCGGCCGTACCGATCGCGGTCGCCTCGCCGGAGGACCAGCCGAACATCATGAACCGGCCGCCGGGCCGCAGCAGCTCCAGCGCGGCCCGTCCGACCGCGCCACCCACGCCGTCCCACACGAGGGTCGGCCCGCCGCTGTGCTCGCGTACCCGATCCGGCCAGTCCGGCAGCCCGTAGTCCACCACCAGGTCGGCGCCGAGGTCGCGTACCTTCGCGGTGCGGTCGGCGCCACGCGCCGCCGCCACCACCGTGGCGCCGGCGTGCCGCGCGGCCTGGACCAGCAGCCAGCCCACGCCGCCCGCCGCCGAGGGCACGAAGACCACGTCGTCCGGCGTCGGCCGCTCCAGCTCCACGACGCCGAGGGCGGTCCGGCCCGTGCCGACCGCGGCCACCGCCTGGGCGAAGCTCAGAGTCCCGGGTACGCGGATCAGCGTCCCGACGTCGGTCACCGCCTGCTCGGCGTACCCGCCGGGGACCATGCCGAGGTGTGCCACCACCCGCTCGCCGCGCCACGACTCGTCGACGCCCGCACCCAGTTCGTCGACGACACCCGCGACCTCGCGGCCCGGAACGGTGGGCAGCTCCGGCAACGGGAGCGGGCCGCCCGCCTCGCCCCGACGCAGGGTGGTGTCGAGCAGGTGCACCCCGCTGGCCTCGACGGCGACGCGCACCTGGCCCGGGCCGGGTGCGAGGTCGGGCAGCTCGTCGAGGACCAGGTTGGTCGCAGGGCCGAATTCGTGGAGCCGGATCGCGCGCATGCGACCATCCGACAACCTCAACCTCGGTCGAGGTCAAGGGTTCCGCGTGCGGCCCCGTCGCCGGGCCGGTCCTGGTCGGGACCGGCGGCTCGCGTGGCGGACCGACGGACCGTGCCGGCCAGGAAGGCGACCAGCGCGGTCGGGACCCCGACGCCGAACCCGATCGCGAGCGCCGACGATTCGCCGGCCGCGAGGATCGCACCGGCACCGACGGCGAACAGGGCCGCCATGACGGCGACGACCTGCGCGGCCAGACCGAGGCGGCGGGCCACGCCGAGCAGGTTGCCGTCCAGTCCCCCGGGTCGGCAGGCCCCGGCGGCGACCACCGCGGCCAGCGTCGTCACGCCGAGTGCCACCACCGCGCCGAGGCTGCCCGGCACCGCCGGCAGGACGAAGCGCCGCCCGCCCGCCGCCGACGAGACCGACAGCACGAGGACACCGGTCGCGCCCAGTAGCAACACGCCGTTCAGGACCGCGAAGAGGACGAACATGCGGCGGAGTGCGGCCATCGCGGCCGGCGCGAGGGGACCGCCGGCCGGTTGCGTGCCCGGGTACGGGTGACTCATCAGAGCTTCAACCGCCAGTCGGTCCCGTCGCCGTCGGAGAGGCTGCCGTCCTCGATGTCGCTCGTGGTGGAGCGCGGCCAGGCCCCTCCCGGGTACGCCTCGTGGCCGGCGAGCTTCTGCCGCATGGTGCTCAACGAGTCGGCGGTGAGTGCCACGTAGGTCAGGAAGGCCGTGATGGTGGCACCGACGAGCGCAACGACCTTGGCGGTGGAGAGCGCCGCGGCCCCGGCGGCCGGCGGGGCACCCACCACGGTCGCGGCGGCTCCCACCTCGGCGACGAGTTCGGCCACGAACGCGGCCGTGGCGATGGCGAGACCGGCCCACAGCGCGATGATGCCCCAGCCGATCTTCGTCAGGCTGCTGCCGAGCACGTCGGTCATCTGCTTGATGCCCTCGACGGCGGCCTTCTGGGTGGGCAGCATCTCCGCGTACGCGTCGGCGGCCGCGCCCTCCCACTTGTTGTCGCTGCGCATCTGGTCAGGCGTCAGCCGGGCGGCCAGCCCGCTGACCGGGCCACCGACGCGGGAGGTCCAGTCGTCCGACGCCGAGAGGATCGCCGGTGGCCAGCCCGGGTTGGCGGTCACCTTGATCATCTCCATGAACAACCGCCGGGTCAGGTCCCGGAGCCGCTCCAGTCGGGGCGGGATCTCCTCGGCGAGGAAGCCCGGCAGCAGGAGGACGGCCCGGTTGCAGTTGTCGAACAGGCGCTGCACGTTCTTCTCGACCTGGGCCATGTAGCGCTCGACCCGGTCGACGAGTTCCTGGAACTCCTGGATCCCCATGGCGATCGGCGCGGTGGGTACGGGAAAGGACATTCCTGCCGCCTCGGTGTCAGTAGATGTTCCGGAGTCGGTGGAGGTTGTCCACCTCGTCCTGCTGATAGCCCTCCGCGGCGGCCCGCAACGCGCCACCGACACTCTCGAAGTTCGTGGCACCCTGCCGGAGCAGAGCGACGACGGCCTGCTGGAACTCCTCGTACAACGCGTCGATGCCGAGCAGGTGCCCCAGGCCCGAGAAGTGGAACGTGCTCAGCACCAGCCCGGCGGCGTCCTCCGCGGCCGCCTCCAACTGGTCGGCCATCTCGTACCAGCGGCCGGCGTCGGTGTGCAGCGCCTCGATCGAGGCGACCAACTGCTCCCCTGTGGGTGTGGTCATCCGTACCGTCTTCCCGTCTCGTCCTCGGTGTTCGGCCTTCTGTCGTGTCTCTTCGTGTTAGCCGTGGGCTGCCCTTGTCGGCGTAGGTCGCCGGTGTGCGGTCAGCGGATCAGCCCGAGCTTGCGGAGCAGTACCTCCGGACGCTCGGTCAGCCGGCGCAGCTCGGCGCTCGCGGTCGAGGCGCCGTCGGCGCCGCCCGACGGCGGGGACGTCTGCCGCTGGGCGTCGTACAGCGCGTCCCGCAGCGCCCGGCCGATCCGCTCGTCCGACGCCGCGTGCAACCAGTCCGGGTCGACCTCGATGGCGACCGGGGACCCGTCCTCGGTCATGCGGGCCGTGACGGTGCCGTTCGGGCTGCTGCCCGCCACCTCCGGCACGGGCGGCACCTCGGCCGCCCCCTCCACCGGCTCTGCGTCGGCGGCAGAAGCGAGCTCGGCGTCAAAGCGATCGAGCACCGCCAGCAGGTCACGCAGATTGCCAACCGACTCGGGCGAACCGGGATCACCCGGAACCGCATCACCCGCACCCTTCCCGCCGTCGACCGGGTCGCCGACGGCGACGACCGCCTCAGCGGACGCGCGGGCCACCATGGCCTGCCGGACGGCGGCCAGGACCGTCTCCGGCAGCCCCTGCGGTCCCACCGTGGTACGCCAGTCCGGCACCAGCTCCACACCGGACACCAGCCCGGCGTGGTCCAGCTCCACAATGGCCGCGCCATCGGCTCCGGCGGAGTCCCGGACCCGCCCCATCAACGCCACGAACTCGCCGACGAGTGCGGTCGCGTCGCGCTGTAGGGCTTTCACCACGTCCACGTCGAAGTAGCCACCCTGTCGCACATGTCCCCCCGTGTCGCCTCTCGACCCCGCACGGTATCGGCTCCGGGCTCCCGGGGTGAACCCGTGCGGCGGCTTCCGGGTCACCCGGCGAGATTCGTGCGGGCCACTCACACGAGCCGGATTGCGGACTCCGGGTGGCGTGCCAGCGTGACGATCCGCCACTACGCCGGGCGGTCGAGGGACGGGATGCGGAGGTCGTCCCCCACCTGGACGCGAGCGGGGCAAAGGGGCGAAGCGATCGGGTACGCCGCGGACCCGGAAGCCTCGAAGGCGGAAGCGTGATCGGTGATCAAGGCTGTGACCTGGTGCCCCCGGCAGGATTCGAACCTGCGACACACGGTTTAGGAAACCGATGCTCTATCCCCTGAGCTACGAGGGCGCGAGGGCCTAGTCTAGCGACCTGGGGGTTCACCTGGGGTGGCAGGGAGTGGCACGGGTTCACCCACGTTCCCCGGACCGCCGTTGTCGCAGCCCAGGAGCACACCCCGAGCACACGAACCCCGGTCTGCGACCGGCGGTCGCCCCGGGTGACCCACGTTGGCACCGGTTCACCCCGGTTGGCACCGGCTGGAGGGAGTCTCTACGCGACTTCGCACAGCGCCACCTCTGCTGATCTTGGTTGTTTGGGCTGGTAGGGGGTCTTGTCGCGGATGCAGGCCCAGAGGACGTTGAGGCGTTGTCTGGACAGGGCGGCGGTGGCTTGACGGTGGGTCTTTCCTTCAGCTCGTTTCTTGTCGTAGTAGGCGCGTGATCGTGGGCAGTGGGTCAGGGCGGCGAAGCTGGACATGCTGAACACCCGGCGCAGACCACGGTGGTAGCGGTGGGGCCGAACCTGATGGCCCTGCCGTCGTCCCGAATCGCGGGAGATCGGGGCGAGGCCGGCGTGGGCAGCGAGTGCCGCGGGGCTGGCGTAGGTGGTGAGGGTCCCGGCGTGGGCGAGGAACTCGGCGGCGAGGGTGGTGCCGATGCCGGGCAGGCTGGTGACGATCTCACCCAGCTCGTGGGCGGCGACGACAGCGGCGATGGTTTCCTCGATGGCGGTGATGCGGTCGTTGACCGCTTCCAGGTCGGTGGCCATCTGGGCCACGATCGCGGCCGCAGTGGCCTCCCCGGCGACGGAGACGGTCTGCGTGCGCGCGGCGGTGAGGACTTTGGCGGCGAGGGCCTTGGCTGCCCGGACACCGTGCTGACGCAGGTAGGCCAGGATGCGGGCTTCGCCGGCGCGGCGCAGTCCGGCGGGGGTCTGCCACTGCGCGAGGAGCCGCAGCGCACCTTTGCTACTCAGGTTCAGTGCCTTCTCCAGGGCGGGGCTGATCATGGTGAGGAGGTCCTGGATGCGGGCGGTGAGGCGGACCCGGTCGGCGACCAGGTCGAGGCGGCGGGAGACAAGCAGCTTCAACTGCTGCTGCACCCCGTCAGCCACGGTGAGGGCCGGTAGATCGCCGCGCATGCGTAGGGTCTGGGCGATGACGTAGGCGTCGTGGGCGTCGGTCTTGCGTTCGCCGTGGAACGCCTCCGCCATCCGCGAGGTGACCGTGCCGCTGACATAGCGCACGTCCGCACCTCGATCGAACAGGACCGCCAGCAGCAGCGACGCCGGCCCGCCGCGAAGGTCGATAGCCCAGGTGATCGGCTTGCGCCGCTTACCGAGCCGCCCGACGATGCCAGAGATCGCGTGCTGGTCGTTGGGGATCTTCTCGGACAGAACTACGGTGCCGTCGTCGTCGACGACGCACACGTGGTGGTGGGTCTTGCCGACGTCGACGCCGGCCCACAGGCTGCCCATCGGGCATCACCCTTCTCGCTCGTGCTGGTCAAGGGGCGTGGACCCGCCGCGGTTCAGTAGCCACAACTTCGGAAAGGGCGATCGGTCGCAAGTCTCCATCCAGTGCTGACACAGCGGTCATCAGCGAGGGCCGGGGCGTCCTACTCCAAGCTGGCCATGACATCGGCAGCACACACCCAGACAGTCACCCGACCCTCCGGGTCCAACCCAGCAAACGACTTACTTCGATGTCCGTTGCGGGTTTGGACGGACTCCCGGAGTCCGAAGCCGTTGGGGTCGGACGCCGGGGGTCACGCCGACACCTCAGGCGGGCGTTACGGTCTGCCCCGACCTGGGGACGGTCACCGGTAGCGAACCATGCGGCATCCGCACCGGCTCCACGGGAGAAGCCAACGGCCGCAGGCGAAGTGGCGATCGGCCATCCAACTGCCGCTCGGCCGGCAGGACAACCTTCGCGGATCCGGTCTGGTCCGGCACGCGGAGGAGACCGACCCAGGCCCGGGACGGCACCGCGCCGACCGGGCTGGCCGAGGTGGTGGGCGGACTCCAGCGCGGGCAGGTCGACACCTGCTGCTGGTTAACGACACATCCGGCCCGCCCCTGCCAGCGACGCGGACGCGAACGGTGGGACGCGGGTGCCCTTGCCCGACTGCTTGACCAAGGGCACCCGCCGGATCGCCCCGGCAACGGCCGGACGCGGCGATCTACCTGCTGCATATCCGCGGCCGGGGCCGTACCGCCATGGGGGCGGACAGCGCACTGCGCCTGCCGCGAAGGTAATGCGTATCGTGGATAGAACGGTCGCCGAGTATGGGGCGGGAGAGGCGTGGACATGACAGATGGCACGGTCTACTCCGGCTCGCACTGGCAGCGCTACGCCACCGGCGACACCGACGAGGCACACGCCTACATCCGGCGAGCCTTCTTCGACGTCAACGTGCGGTTCTCCGGCGAAAGCCGCGACGGAGCCGGCCTGCGCACCATCACCACCAGCCTCGCCGACATCGGTGTGACCCGGCTGCACTATTCGGCGCGCACCCAGGTCGGCACTGCCCCGAACGGGGACCTGACCATCACCCACCTGATGACCGGCCGCTTCACCATCGCCAGGGCCAAGGACGAGTACCGGCTACGGCCCGGCGATGTGGTGTTGATGCTGCCGGATCAGCCCCAGGAAGCCGAGTTCGACGACGTCGACTCGTTCACCACCCGCCTTTCCCGCGCCCTGCTCGAAGAGGTCGCCCACGCGCAGACCGGCATCAGCGGCGCGGACCTGCGCTTCGACAGCTCCCGGCCGATCTCGGCAGCGCTCGGGCGGCACTGGACGCAGACGGTCTCTCACCTGACCCGCAGCGTGCTGGCCGACCCCGCCCTCATGGCCAACCCGCTGGTCGCCGCCAACACCCGCCACCTGCTCGCGGCGACGACCCTGGCCGTGTTCCCCAACACCGCGCACGCCACGGCCCTGCGGGCCGCCGGCGAGGTCACTCCACTGGCGTTACGCCGAGCCGTGGCCTACGTCGACGACCACGCCGACCAGCCGATCACGGTCGAGCAGGTCGCCGCCGCAGCCGGCGTGCGCCCCCGCGCGCTGCAACTCGCGTTCCGCCGCCACCACGACACCACCCCGATGCGGTACGCCCGCCAGGTCCGCCTCGAACGCGCGCACCGCGACCTGCAGGCCGCCGACCCGACCACCGGCGCCACGGTCACGATGATCGCCAGACGGTGGGGCTTCACCCACCCCGGGCGCTTCAGCACCGACTACCGCGCCGCCTACGGCTGCAGCCCCAGCCACACACTGCGCACCTGACACCCAGCCGCATCGCCGCTGCTCAGCCCTCCACTCCAGTAGCGGAGTGGGCGGCGCCGACCGGCTTGGACTGCGAGGATCCCCGCTGCCGCAGATAGATGGACAGGACCACCATCGACGTCACGGCCAGCAGCTCGGACTGCCAGTTCTGCAGGGTGCGGTTCCAGAAGTCGGGTTGCAGCAGGTACTCGCCCCAGGACACCGGGTCCTGGAGATTGGCGAGCTGCTGCTCGTTGTAGGCGGCGACCCCGGTGATGGACTGGGCCAGCCAGGACAGCAGGAAGATCACGCCCATGACCAGGCCCAGCGAGCGGGAGAACAGGGCATGCCGCAGGCCTCCGACCCGGGCCCAGGCAGGAGAGGTGTCAGTGGCGTACGGGCCGACCATCTGATCCTTGTCGGACTCGCGGCCGGCCTTGTCGAGTTCCTTCGACTCGGGTGAGCCTTTCTGCAGCAGCCAGACGGTGAGGAAGATGTAGAGGAAGAACTGCAGGTACTCCGACTGCCAGTTCTCGGTGACGTCGACGGCGAAGCTCGCCGAGGTGACGTACCGGCCGAGCGACACCGGTGACAGCCCCTCGCTGAGTTGCCGCTGGTTGAAGTCGGCGTGCCCGGCGAACGCCTGACCGACCAGTGACAGGAGGAACAGCAGACCGAAGACCAGGCCGAGGGAGTTCTCGCGCAGGAACTTCTTCACCGGTGCAGCACCCCCAACGCGGTGAAGTAGACGAGGCCGACGGCGACCACGAGCAGCAGCAGCACGAACTGCAATCGCATGGCTCACCCTCCTTGCAGCCCGCAGTCGTAGGGCTTGTCCCCTCGGGCGGTGCAGCCGGCGGCGACCACGCGCCAGCCGCCGGGAAAGACGGCAAGGAAGACGGTGTCGCCGTCCAGCCGTACCTGGGCACGCTGCCCGTACACGTCGGTGGCAACGACCGCCCCGGGTTCGGGCAGATCCTCGGCCAGGATCGCCTCGGCGCACGGCTTGTCGGCGGACTGTTCCAGCTCGGTGACGGTGTCGGGAGCCAACACGGCACAGGCGGCAGGGCCGTCCCGCCCCGCGACGGCGTCCAGCATCCGTGTGGTGACAGCGGCGGCCGCGTCAGCGCGATCGGTCACCGCCCCGCAGCCTGCCACGGTCATCACGGCCAGGGATGCGCCCACTGCCGCACCTGCGAACCTCATGCGGAGCTGCTTTCCCCCGCGCGACGCCGCCCAACCGGGTCCGGCTCGCCGCCTCGCACCGTCGGCGCGGTACTGCTCAATCGGACGCGGGTCGCCGCCAGCAGGCGGGTGACGCACGGGGCGGCATCGTGCAGGGTGAGCGTGACCCCGGCGTAGGCGGCGGCACGGTGCGTGCGCAGCAGGGCGCTGATGCCGTGCGCGCTGAAGAAGGTCACCCGGGACAGATCGAGGATCAACCGTGCGGGTCGCCGGGCGATCACGTGTGCGGCCAACTCGTCGATGAGGTGGGCGGTACTCATGTCGACCTCACCGCGAACGGCGATAGCTGGTACCGGCCCCTCGCTGTTCAGGTCCAGCGTCATGATCGGTTTGGCGACCCGAGCACGGTGTCGAGTCGGCTGTTCGAGGATAGACATGGCGCCTCCCGATCTGGTGCATCGGTGAGTCGGATCCTCCCGCGTCGTCGGCGCGGTCGGCGGACCTGGGCACATGTCTTGACCCGGAGACCACCATACCCACGACGTTCGCCGCGGACACCAGTTGAGCGGTGTACGAGTTTCGATGTGGCCGTTGTTCGCAGGCCAGGTTGAGCGACATGTGAAAGCCGACGGACACCGACAGGTCGGCGGCGCAAAGACGAGGAACCCGACGAGATGCGGCCTGTCCGGTACAACGAGGCGGTTCGGGGTACGGCCTGATGCGGTGAGGGGCCGAGGCGAGGAGGCGGCGGTGGCGGACGCGACGGTGTCGGACCTGGTGGTGGCCCGGCTCACGAACTGGGGTGTGGACCGGGTCTTCGGCTATTCGGGCGACGGTATCGACGGGGTGATGGGGGCGTTGCGCCGGGCCGGCCGGCCGGAGTTCGTGCAGGCCCGGCACGAGGAGACGGCCGCGTTCATGGCCTGCGGCCACGCCAAGTACACCCGCGGGCTGGGCGTGTGCCTGTCGACCCAGGGACCGGGCGCGGTGCACCTGCTCAACGGCCTCTACGACGCCCGGCTGGACTCCCAGCCGGTGCTCGCGCTGGTCGGCCAGCAGGTGACGTCGGTGCTGGGTAGCGGCTACCAGCAGGAGATCGACCTGGTCCGCCTCTACGGCGACGTGTGCGCGCAGTTCGTGCAGACCGCGTACACCCCGGAGCAGTTGCCGATGCTGCTCGACCGGGCGATCCGCACGGCCCTGGCGACCCGCAGCCCCACCTGCGTGATCCTGCCGCACGACGTGCAGACCGCCCCCGCTCCGGACCTCGGTGCCCACGAACACGGGATCATGGTGACCAATCCCGGTCTGCCGGTGCCCGAACTGCGGCCCCGCGCCGACGACCTCCGGGCCGCCGCGGAGCTGCTGACCGCCGGGCGGCGGGTGGCGATCCTCGTCGGGCAGGGCGCCCGCGCCGCCGCGCCCGAGGTGGTGGAGCTGGCCGAGGCGCTCGGCGCCGGGATCACGGCGTCACTGCTGGGCAAGCCGGTGCTGGACGAGGCTCTGTCGTTCCACACCGGCGTGATGGGCCACCTGGGCAGCACCGCCAGCAGCACGCTGATGAACGAGTGCGACACCCTGCTCATCGTCGGCAGCAACGATCCCTGGTCGGAGTTCTACCCCGCGCCGGGCCAGGCCCGGGCGGTGCAGGTCGACATCGACGGCCGGCGTCTGGGGATGCGCTACCCGGTGGAGGTGCCGCTGCTCGGCGACGCCGCCGAGACCATCCGGGCCCTGCTGCCACTGCTCACACCAAGGTCCGACCGGAGCTGGCGGGAGCGCGTCGAGGGCGAGGTGACCCGCTGGCGCGACATCGCCCGGCGCCGGGCCACCGCCGAGGCCGAGCCGCTCAACCCGCAGTACGTCCTGCACGCTCTCACGGACCGGCTGCCCGGCGACGCGCAGGTGTCGGTGGACGTCGGGTCGGTGACCTACTGGTACGCCCGGCATCTGCGGCTGCCCGTCGGCGTCGACGCGCACCTGTCCAGCACCCTGGCCTCGATGGGCTCGGCGCTGCCGTACGGGCTGGCCGCGAAACTCGCCACCCCGCACCGCCCGGTGGTGGCACTCGCGGGCGACGGGGCGATGCAGATGAACGGCCTGGCCGAACTGCTCACGGTCGCGCACCGGTGGCGGGACTGGGCGGACCCGCGGTTCGTGGTGCTGGTGCTGCACAACCGCGATCTGGCGGAGGTGAGCTGGGAGCAGCGGGAGATGGAGGGCGATCCCCGCTTCGTCGACTCCCAGCGCCTGCCCGACGCCCCGTACGCCCGCTGGGCCGAGCTGCTGGGCCTGCACGGCCTCCGGGTCACCACGCCGACGGAGGTCGACACCGCCTGGGACGAGGCCCTGTCAGCGGACCGGCCCACGCTGATCGAGGCGATCGTGGACCCGGCGATCCCCCTGCTGCCTCCCGCCCAGCCCTACGACAAGGTCGCCACCATGTACCAGGCGCTCGCCCGGGAGGACACCGACCTGGGCCGGCGGGCGCTGGCACACCTGCGCCGGGAACGGGCCACCGAGGGCTTCGACGACCCCCGGTGACGGCGGGAGGTGTGCCGACCGGGATTCCGGAGACGTCAATGGCAGGTCGAGGAACGAAGAAAGGGGTGTGATGACACGGGTCCGGCAGTCGGTGCATGCCTTCGCCGGCAGCGCGCTGGCGGTGGTGATCGCCGGGGTGGTCGCGCTCCTCACCGGTCAGCCATGGCTGTTTCCCAGCCTGGGGCCGGCGGTGATGCTGCACGTGGAAAAGCCGGACTCACCGGAGTCGTCACCCCGCAACACCCTGATCGGGCACGCGGTGGCCCTGCTGGCCGGGTACGGATTCCTGGTGGCCTGCAGGCTGACCGACAACCCGCCGGTGCTCCAGGAGGGGATGAGCGGGCCGCGAATCGTCGCCGCGGCCGGGTCGCTCGCGGTGACCGCGCTCGTGCTGGTGCTGCTGAAGGCGTCACATCCCCCGGCGGGCGCGACCACACTGATCGTGAGCCTGGGCCTGTTGACCACACCGACCCAGTTGCTCGTCGCGGCCGGCGCGGTGGTGCTGGTGACGATCGTTGACTGGCTGTACGGGCGGTTGTCGGGCCGGCCGATGCCGGTGTGGGCGGCACCTGGGCAGTCGTCGGAGGGAGCGCGTCGTGGTTGACCGGATCGCCGACCCGTGGGGTGAGCGGACCCCGTACGGGCCGGGGCAGGAGTGGCCGGTGCGGGTGGACCGCTATCTGGCCGACGGGCGTACCGATGCCGACGTGGACCGGTGGGTGCAGTCGGCGTCGGTGCTGCACTCCAACGGCGACGCGCTGGACATCGCGGTGGCCGACGGGCGGATCGTCGGGGTACGCGGCCGGGCGGTGGACCGGGTCAACCGGGGTCGTGTCGACCCGAAGGACCTGTACGGCTGGCAGGCCAACCACAACCCGGACCGGCTGACCCGGCCGCTGGTCCGGGACGGTGACCGTCTGGTCGAGACGGACTGGGACACCGCGATGGGGCGGATCGTGGCCCGGTCGAAGGAACTCCTCGACGGGCCGGGCGGATGGGGTCACTTCGGCTTCTACACCAGCGGCCAACTGTTCCTGGAGGAGTACTACGCGCTCGGCGTGATCGGCAAGGCCGGGTTGGGCACGCCGCACATGGACGGCAACACCCGGTTGTGCACCGCGACGGCGGCGGCGGCGATGAAGGCGAGTTTCGGCACCGACGGGCAGCCCGGCTCGTACACCGACGTGGACCACTGCGACGCGATCGCGCTGTGGGGACACAACGTCGCCGAGACGCAGACCGTGCTGTGGATGCGGATGCTGGACCGCCGGCACGGCCCCAACCCACCGGCGATGGTGGCGGTCGACCCCCGGGCCACCCCGGTCGCCCGGGAGGCCGACCTGCACCTGGCCGTGCGTAACGGCACCAACGTGGCGCTGATGAACGGCCTGCTGAGGGAGATCATCCGGCGGGGCTGGTACGACCGCGACTACGTCGACGCGCACACCCTGGGCTTCGAGGAGATGTGCCGGATCGTCGACGGCTACCCACCGCGCCGCGTCGCCGACATCTGTGACGTGCCGGCGGCCGACGTGGAGCGGGCCGCCGAACTGCTCGGCACCTCGCAGCGGCTGCTGTCGACCGTGCTGCAGGGCTTCTACCAGTCGAACCAGGCCACCGCCGCCGCCTGCGCCGTCAACAACCTGCACCTGATCCGGGGCATGATCGGCCGCCCCGGTGCCGGGATCTATCAGATGAACGGCCAGCCCACCGCGCAGAACACCCGGGAGACCGGGGCCGACGGAGACCTGCCCGGCCTGCGCAACTGGGAGAACACCGCGCACATCGCCGAACTGGCCCGGCTCTGGAACGTCGACGTGGACACCATCCCGCACTGGGCGCCACCGACGCACGCCATGCAGATTTTCCGGTACGCCGAGCAGGGCTCGATCAAGCTCCTGTGGATCTCCGCCACCAACCCGGCCGTCTCGCTGCCGGAGCTGCGGCGAATCCGGCAGATCCTGGCCCGGCCGGAGCTGTTCGTGGTGGTCCAGGATCTCTTCCTCACCGAGACCGCCGAGTTGGCCGATGTCGTGCTGCCCGCCGCCACGTGGGGGGAGAAGACCGGCACGTTCACCAGCGTCGACCGGACGGTGCACATCTCCGACAAGGCCGTCGACCCACCCGGCGAAGCGAAGCCCGACCTCGACATCTTCCTCGACTACGCCCGCCGGATGGACTTCCGCGACCGCGACGGTCAGCCGCTGATCCCGTGGACCGGGCCGCAGGAGGTGTTCGAGGCGTGGAAGGAGTGCTCGCGAGGCCGGCCGTGCGACTACACCGGCATCACCTACGACAGGCTGCGCGGCGGCTCCGGCATCCAGTGGCCCTGCACGGAGGAGCACCCCGACGGCGCCGAGCGCCTCTACACCGACGGGCAGTTCAACACCGACCCCGACTACTGCGAGACGTACGGCCACGACCTCGCCACCGGTGCGGAGTTCACCGAGTCCGAGTACCGGGCGAAGGAGCCGGAGGGGCGGGCGTTCCTGCACGCCGTCGACTACGAACCCTCCCCGGAGGTGCCCGACGACGAGCATCCGATGCTGCTCACCACCGGCCGCACCGTCTACCAGTTCCACACCCGCACCAAGACCGGCCGCGCCCCACAGCTCGACCGGGCCGCCCCGGATGTGTGGGTGGAACTCAACCCGGCCGACGCCGCCCGGCTCGGCATCACCGAGGGCGACCTGGTCGGCATCTCCTCCGCGCGCGGCGGCATCGAGGCCCGCGCCCGCATCAGCGGTATCCGCCCCGGCGTCGTCTTCGTGCCGTTCCACTACGGCTACTTCGACCAGGACCCGGACGACCGCACACCCCGCGCCGCCAACGAACTGACCATCACCGCCTGGGACCCGGTGTCCAAGCAGCCGCTGTTCAAGGTGGCGGCCGTCGCGGTGGCGAAACTCGCCGACGGTCGGGGCGTACCCTCACCGGCGCCGACCGTCGGCGGCAGCGCACCGCTCGCGGACGCCGGCGTGCCACCGACCGTCGGGGGGCCGACGGCGCGGGCCACCAGCGGGAAGGAGTGAGTCGTGCACCTCGCCCACTACCTCGGACTGCTGCACCGCGCGCAGGTCAACCTGGCCGACGCGTTCCGGCAGGTCGCCGACGCGCACGCCGAGGAACCCGACATCCAGCACCTCTGCCAGCAGCAGGCGCAGCGCTGCGACGCCCACGCCGAGCAACTGCAACCGTTCGCCGTCCGCTACTCCGAGGACGCGCCCGACGAGCCCGACCGGCTGCACTCGCAACTGTTCACCGGCACCCGCACCGGCGGCATCGGCCTCCTGCGGGATCTCCAGGACCTGTACCTGATGGCCGCCGAGTGCGACATCGCCTGGACCGTCGTCGGCCAGGCCGCCTACGGTGTCCGCGACGAGGACCTGCTCGCGGTCGTACAGCGGTGCGAGGGAGAGACCGCGATCCAGCTCAAGTGGCTGCGTACCCGGATGAAGGCCGCCGCGCCCCAGGCGCTCGTCGTCGCCGACTGAGGGGCGAGAGACCGGTCAGCGCAGCAGGACCGGGCCCGCGTCGATCCGGGTGCGGAACAGGACGTACGGCTTGCGCCGCAGGTCCTGTCCGCGCTGGTACGTGGCCTGGCGGTGCAGTTGGTTGGCGGTGACGTAGAGGTGGCCGTCGGCGGCCACGGACATGGTGTCGGGCCACAGCAGTCGCGGGTCGTGGACGACGGTCTCGTACTCGCCGTCGGTGCGGCGGCGCAGCACCGCGTCGTGCTCGTAGGAGGTGAGGTAGAGCCGGCCGGCGTCGTCGGTCTCCAGGCCGTCGGAGCCGCCGCCCTTGTCGCCCTCGTCGCGTACCGTCGCGGCGACCTCGTCGTCGCCGAGCGCGCGGTCGGCCAGGGCGTCGGTGGCTACGCTGTACCAACGACGCGACGCCAACGGGCAGTAGTAGAGGCGGGAGCCGTCGGCGGCGATGGCGATGCCGTCGCAACCCATGGCCACCGGTTTCGGGTCGCCGTCGGCGGGGCGTTGCAGGAACGGCCGGCCCTCGACCACCGGCCGGAACGTCTCCAGCGGCTCCGCCTTCGTCGACCGGTGCTCGTGCAGCCGCCGCCACGACTCCCCGCTGGCCAGGTCGACCACGATGACCCCGTTCGGACCGGAGTCGGAGGAGTCGGTGATGTAGGCGACGCCGGCCTCGCCGCGCCGTAGGTCGAAGCGCACGTCGTTGAGGTAGGTGCTGGGCAGCGCCACGTCGGCCGGGAAGGTGACCACCTGGGCGACGGTGTCGGTGTCCAGGTCGACCCGGACGAGTTTCGGCCCGCCCGGCTTCGTCGGCTGGAACATCGGGCTGCCGGTGTCGAGCACCCACAGCCGGTCGGCCGGGTCGACCACGATGCTCTGCACCGACACGAACGCCTGCGCGTCGTCGTCGGCCGACGGGCTGTTCCACTCCTGGTCCGGGAAGGGCACCTCGGTGCCGTCGCGCAGCTCGACCACCGTGGCGGGCACGTCGTCGCCCCACTTGGGGAAGTTGACGAAGATCCGGCCCGTGTGGGACACGCTCACGCCGGTCGGCATCGGCCCGGTGAAGGTGTGCACGACCACCAGGTCGCCGACCGACTCGTCGGTTACCGGGCCGGTCACCGCAGGGCCTTCAGGGCGACGGCGGTGACCGCGCCGTAGGCCAGGTGCGGGACGAGGTCGGTGACCCAGTCCGCAGCCGACCACGAGCGGGGGTCGGTGACCTTCAGGGCGGTCATCGGGGCGTTGGAGGCGATCATCGCCAGGCCGGTCAGCGCCAGCGCCGACACGGCGGTGGGCAGCCGGCGGCCTCCCGCCGCCGCGTACACACCGGCCGCGGCCACCGAGGTGGCGTAGCCGAGCAACGGGCCGAGCCCGGACTTCCGGTTCTCACCCGTCTGCTGGACGCCGAGGTCGACGTGGGCGAGGTCGGCCAGGCGGGCGGCGCTGTCCTCCCCGGCGCTGCTGGCCGGTCGGGCCCGTACCGCCATGTCGAGGTAGGTGACGGCGTTCAATGCGGACGCGCCGGCCGCGCCGGCGATGAGAGCTCTGCTGGTCGGCGTCATCCTCGCCTGCTACCCGCCGGCCCGCCGATGACACCCGGTCGAGCGCACCGGTCGGCGCGACCGGGTCGAAACAGGGCACCTGAGGCAGTGCGCCTCCACACCATGCTGCTGCCGTGGCATTCGACGGAAGTGGGGGTATCGTGGCGGGTCTGTAGTTCACATCCGCCGTATCGGGTGTGACGAATCGGCGTCGAGCAGCGGCGTTGGTCCCGGCTCCATCCTCCGGTGGGTTCGTGCAGCGGTCCGCGACGCGCGGGCTGCCATCGCACGCCCACTCTTCTGGTTCTGCCGGCGTGCCGCCTGTGAGGACTTGTGCCATGGCCACCCTGCCGACGGACCCCGCCGACGCCTTCGCCGAACTCGGCCGCATCAAGCTCGGCGAGACCGGCCTCGACGACGTTTTGCAACGCGTCGCCGAGCTGGCCAAACGCGCCCTGGACACACCGGTGGAGGTGTCGGTCACGCTGGTCCGCAACGGTACCGGGCACACCGCGGCGTTCACCGACGACCTGGCCCGCGACATGGACGAGCGGCAGTACGCCCAGGGACGCGGACCGTGCCTGGACGCCGCCACCACCGGCGACATCCTGCCCGTACCCGACCTCACCGCCGAGGACCGGTGGCCGGACTGGGCCGAACGCGGAGTGAAGGCGGGGGTGGGCAGCTCGGTGTCGATCGGCCTGCCCATCCAGGACGCGGTCGTCGGCGCGCTCAACGTCTATGCCCGCACCCCGCACGCCTTCGACGACGACACCGTCACCGTGCTGGAGACCTTCGCCGCGTACGCCGCGGTCGCCCTCGCGAACGCGCACCTCTACGACAGCACCGCCACCCTGGCCCAGCAGATGCAGGAGGCGATGGCCAGCCGCGCGGTCATCGAGCAGGCCAAGGGCATCATCATGGCCGAACGCCGCTGCACTCCCGGCGAGGCGTTCACGGTCCTGGCGAAGGTGTCGCAGGACTCCAACCGCAAGCTCCGGGACGTGGCCCAGGCCCTCGTCGACCGGGCAGCCGGAGAACGCTGACCCGCGTCTACTTTTCGCGGGCCTCGCGGGTGCTGCCGTTGTTGGCCTTGCGGATGGCCTCGACGAGGTCCGCCTTGTTCATCCGGGACCGGCCACGGACGTCGAGCTTCTTCGCCACGTCCATCAGGTGTTCCTTGCTGGCGTTGGCGTCGACCCCACCGGCCGTCCGGCCCGACGAGCCGCGGCCGCCGGCGGCCTTCTTGTCACTCGGTCCCTTGCTGCCCTTCGGCTCCCAGTGGTCGCCCACCTTCTCGAAGGAGTGCTTGACGGCCGCGAACGCCGTCCGGTGGGCGCGCTCGCCCTCACCGTACGAGTCGACCGCCGAGTCGTGCGCCTCCGCGTAGGTGTCCTGTGCCTTCTTCGGCGACCGCTTCAGGGTGCTGGGCATGTCCTTTCGTGCCGGCATCGTCACTCCTCTCGTAGCTCCTCGTCGATGACCCCTGCCCCCGTGGCCACCGCCCAAACACCGCCGCGGCCACTCGTCGTTCACCTGGACGGTCTTCGGGGCCATCGCCGCCCGGACCGAGCGGGTCGGCCTGGTCACCGGGGTGACCTGCCCGACGGTCCGCTACCACCCGGCGATGATCGCGCAGACCGCGGCCACCCTCGCGATCATCTCCGACGGCCGGTTCACCCTCGGCGTGGGCGCCGGCGAGCGGCTCAACGAACACGTCGTCGGCCAGGGCTTCGCGAGCGTGCGAGGCCGACACGAACGACTCCGCGAGGCACTGGAGATCATCAGGTTGCTCTGGCAGGGCGGCTACCAGTCGTACGAGGGCAAGCACCTCCACCTTGAGGACGCCCAGTGTTCGACCTGCCCGACCAGCCGCCGGGTGCTGCAGAACGCCGGCCCCGACCCCGACGGATTCCTCGACTTCTACCGCGACACCCTCGCCGACCGCCTCCGCACCCTCGGCTGACGCCGGATCGGCCGGGCCCGCCGTGCGTACCGCCCGGCGGACCGGGCAGGAAGTCGACGGTAGGTAGAAAGACTCACAGAGAGAGGGGACTTCCTGATGCCGAGCACCACGATGCCCATGCTGGAGACGTACCCGAAATCGATCAACCTGGACCGGGCGAAGCTCGCGGCGGCGATCGACGCGCTCAACGACTGCGCCCAGGCGTGCACCGCCTGCGCCGACGCCTGCCTCAGCGAGGACATGGTCGCCGAACTGACCAAGTGCGTCCGGACGAACCTGGACTGCGCCGACATCTGCGCCACCACCGCCCGGGTGCTGTCCCGACACACCGGCTACGACGCCAACATCAGCCGCACACTGCTGCAGGCGTGCGCCACCGCCTGCAAGTCCTGCGGCGACGAGTGCACGAGCCACGCCGACAAGCACGAACACTGCCGGGTCTGCGCCGAGGCGTGCCGTGCCTGCGAGCGGGCCTGCCGCGACCTGCTGGCCACCATCAGCTGAGAGGCAGGCGGGCGGTGCCGGCGCCCCGAGAGGTGCCGGCACCGCCCGCTTCGTCACCGCTTGGCCTCGTGTTTGGCCATCTGGGGCTGCTCGCCCTTGCCGACCTTGCGCAGCGCTTCGCGGAGCTGCTCCTCGGTCATCTTGGAGTTGCCCTCGATGCCCGCGTCGTGGGCCTGCTGACGCAGATCGTGCAGTTTTTCCCGGTCACCCATGTCGACCTCCCCGTGGGTGCGATGGCGCCGCGTTTCCGCGCGCCGCTGTCGTCCGCCGCGTTCCCGTGCGGCAGTGGAGGCAAACGGGCTCAGCGGGCGCCGGGTCCCAGGTTGTTGTCGGCATTGCGGGGGATGACGCCGAAGCGGCCCTCGGACTCCATCCTCACACCTTGACGTCGTCCAGGCGCTCGACGCCCTGCTGGCGGAGCTGGGCTGTACAGCTCGTCCTCGGTGATCAACTCACGGCGCATGTTGCGGCGCAGCATGCGGTCGTCGCGCACCAGTACCAGGGACCCCGGGTGGATGATGCGGGTGGCGGCGGGCCAGCGGTAGCCCAGCACGTCGAGCAGGTACGCCCAGCCGATGATCACTCCGACCAGCAGCACCCCGTCGGCGATCGAGGTGTAGTCGTCGGCCATCGCATTCTGCGCGGCGTCGGTGGGCGTTCAACGGGCGCCACGGACCTGCACCGCGTGCGTCAGCGTCATGAGCAGTAGACCACCCAGCAGATTGCCGGCGCCCGCGAGGAGGACGTTCAGGCCCAGGTCGGCGTAGCTCACGTGGGCGCCGAGCCAGATACCGAACAGCAGGTGCAGGCCGGAGACCACGACGTGGTCGAACGGGCCGAGGGCCAGGAAGAACCCGACCACGTACGCCAGGGCGATCCGGCTCCCCGCCGAACCGACCGCGTGCAGCAGGTACGACAGCAGCGTGAGCAGCGTGCCGGCCGCGATGCCCCGGGTGAACGTGGCCAATCCGTCCTTGGCGGCGATCTCCTCGGCGACCAGGACCAGCGTCTCGTGCGCACGGCCGGGTAGGGTCCCGCGCACGGCGAACACCGCGGCCATCACCGCGCCACCGACGAAGTTGAGCAGCAGCACCAGGAACCACAACCGCGCCAACTGTCCGACAGCCGAGGCACGGCGGCGGGCGATCGCCGCCGCCACCGGGTCGAAGAAGTTCTCGGTGAACAGCTCCGTGCGGCCGACCACCACGAAGACCAGACCGATACCGAACGCGAGCGCCCCGATCAGTTGACCCACACCGGAGGCGTAGTCCGGCGCGACCAACTCGCGGGCCACACCGAGAGCCACGATGCCGAACACGATGGTGACCCCGGCGATGAAACCGGTGGACGCCTGCTCCAACGTACTCATCGACAGACGACGCTCACCCTCACCCCGGGCGCGGTCGTAGACGTCCTCAGGACGCGGCTCTCCTGCCATGCGCCCCGAATACCCGGACAAGGAGCAGCGAACCGCGCCGTCAGAAGCGGGTGCCGGTTGGTACGGCCGGCGGGCAGCACCGGGTCAGCCGGTGTCACTGCGGCGGGGCAGGGTCGGACCCAGTTCGGCCGCGGGGTGGCGACGGGAGCTCTGGTTGTCGGCCGCGGGCGTGTCGGGCGTCGGCCAGGGCCATGCCGAGAAGGATGGCGAGGGCTGCGCCCGCGGCGATCAACGGTGTGGTGAAGGCCAGTGGCAGTACCGCGGCGGCCAAAGCGGCGATTCCGATGAGCCGGCGCCGGGAGAGCCGGTTGAAGACCACACGTTCCAACCCGATGCGGCCGACGACATAGACGATCGGCCCGCCGAGGATGGCGGCGAGCCAGACTGGTCGCACGTGGTCGACCGGGTGGGTCACGACGATCTCGTATCCGATCGCCACGAGCACGATACCCAACACCATGATCGTGTGGGAGCGTCCGGCGATTCGCCCCTCTCGAACCCGGTCCTCCGCGGCCTCGATGGCTTCGGGGAGCACCTGCCCCGCACGGTAGTAGTAGATCCTCCACAGGAGCACCGAGGTGGCGAAGCCGATGACAAGGGCCAGCGTCGTGGCCAGCGACAACGGTGTGTCGGTGTAGGTGAACCCCAGCGCCAGCACGCTCTCGCCGAGCGCGATCAGCAGCAGCTGCTCGTACCGGTCGGCGAGGTGGTGGGTGTTGGCGGGGTCCCAGGCGTCGTCCAGTTCCCGGCTCATGCCGGGCACCGGCCAGGAGAGGCGGGCCGACACGAGGTCGATCGTGATGGCCAGCGACCACAGGGCCACCCGGGCCGCGTCCTGGACCAGGACGCCGGCCAGCCACGGCAGCGCCGACACGCCGAACCAGATCGCCGACCGGAGATAGAGGGCCTGTAGCGCAGCATCCCGCCCGAGCCGGATGGCCACCAGCGGCCTACCCACCTGAAGAACCACGTACGGCACGGCGTACGCCCAGCCGCGCTCCCGGAACGCGTACGGCAACGACGATGCCATGAAGATCACGCCGAACGCGGTGAGCAGCACCATCGCCTGGACCGGTCGCCGCCGCGCGTCGAACCGGCTCGTGATGTGGGAGGTGGTCGTCCAAAGCCACAGGATCGGTAGGACCAGCACCAGACCGTAGAGCAACCCCACCCACCGCGTGGTCAACATGTCGGAGGTCAGGTCTGGCACAACCCGTGAGACGACCACCGACAGGGCGAAGACCAGCACCAGATCGAAGAACAACTCGACGAAGTCAGCCCGGCGCTTCTCTCCCGCGCGGCTGCCCGCCCGCATCGCCTCTTCGACAGGCGGCTCCTGGTTTCGCCGATCACCGGCCGCACCCTCAGTCACCGACCCAGTCTTCAGCCCGACAGGCCGCAGCACGGCGAAAAGTTGAAACGCTTCCCCGCGGCGGGAACCGCGAGTGGCAGCCGACGCGCCCGGAACCGAAACCGCCCGCCGTCCGAGCGACGGCAGGCGGGGCGGCTGACGGCTCCTCGGGTCACCCGTCACGGGCGGCACGGTCGCGGTCGGCCTCGGTGCCGGCCGTCCCGACCGGGGTGCCGTCGCCGTCGCGGATGGCTCCGGACAGGTCCACGTCGGCACCGGCCCGGGCGGCATCCGCCGCCGCGTCGTCCGCGCCGACGACCTCCCCGCCGGAGGCGGCACCATCGCCGTCGTCCTCGGTCAACCGCCCGGCGGCAACCAACCCGATCGGAACGTACCTGGGCTCGGTCATCTCGTCCTCCTGAGCATCCGCCACCTCTTCTTCCGCTACCCCGGGTCGCTCCGGGCACACCGCCACCGCGCCGTCTCGATGACCTCCTCGATCTCAGGCTGCTCAACCCACCGCCGCACCCGAGCATCTCCGTACCGCCCCTTCACCCCGCTCGCGGCCGGTCGGCTCCCGCTGCGGTCGCCACCGGAGGGCGCATGGGCGGTGTCCTCCGAGTGGAGGGCTTCCAACCGCAGGTCAGGAAGGTGCTGCGGGGGTGAGCATGGGTGCCATGGGGCTCCCACGAGGCGACGGGCGGGACCTGCTGCAACGACGGGAGGACGTCCGGCAGGCCAACTTCTTGGAGCTCTTCGTCGACCTGGTGCTGGTCTTCGCTCTCTCCGGAGTGGTCAACAGGGTGGTGCGGGACGCCACCGCAGAGGACCCGGTGGTGCAGTGGCGGTCACTGGCTTACCTGCTGGTGTTGTCCCTGCCGCTGCTCTGGCTGTGGATCACCACCGCGCACATCACCAGCTGGTTCGACCCCCGCCGCCGCAAGGTCCAGTGGATCGTGCTCGCCAGCGCGTTCGGTCTGCTGGTCATGGCCTCGTCCCTACCGCACGCGTTCACCGACGAGGGCTGGTCGTTCGCGCTGCCGTACGTGATCCTGCTCTGCGTCCGGCCGCTGATCCTGCTGCCCAGCGTGCGCGGGCACGCCCTGCGCGACCTCTACGCCCGGTCGCTGCCGTGGTGTGCGGTCGGGGCGGCAATCTGGGTGGCCGGCACGCTCGTGAGCGGCGACGCCCGCGCCGCCCTGTGGGCGATCGCCGTGACGGTGGACATCGTCGCCGCGCAACTACGCTGGCCGGTTCTCGGCCGGGCCCGACCGCCGGTCAGCGCGTGGGCGATGGACAGCGGCCACCACCTGCCCGAGCGCTACCAACAGTTGCTGATGATCGCCCTTGGCGAGACCGTCCTGGCCGTGGGCCTCACCTTCACCGACCTGCCGAACACCGCGGCCACCTGGGCGGCGCTGGTGGTGGCGTACCTGTCGACGGTGCTGCTCTGGCGGATCTACTTCTACCGCTCCGGCCAGGTCCTCGCCGAGGCGGTCGCCGCCGCCGGAGATCGGCTGGCCGCCGGCCGCGCCACCGGTATCGCCCACGTCGTCATGGTGATCGGCATCGTCACCACCGCGGTCGGCTACGAGATCATGCTCGAACACCCCACCGGCCGACCCGAGCCCGTCTGGCTCGCCGTGATCCTCGGCGGTCCCGCACTCTTCCTCTACGGCCGCATCCGCCTGGAACGGGTCGTGTTCGACCGGCTGTCCATCCGCCGCGTCGTCGCCATCGCCGCACTGGCGACCGCCGCCGTACCGCTGCACCGCACCCCACCCCTGGCCGCTGCCGTCACGGCCGCGTTCGTGCTGCTCGGGGTCGCTGTCGCCGACGCTCGGCACGCCACCGGGCGCCCGCCCGAAAAACCTTCACCGGCGCACTGAACGCCGTCGTCGCGGCCCGATCAGTCCCTCCGCTTGCCCGGAGGAACGGCAAGCGGCCACCCGGAAGCCAAGACCCTCGCAGATCGAAAATACATCCGCCATCATGGCGCCGTGTCCACCTCACACCTGATCCCCCGCCGCGCCGCCGCGCAGGTCAACGCCGATCTGGCGGACACCCGCGTCGTCTTGGTCAACGGAGTACGCGATGCAGGCACGAACAACCTGGTCCACCTCGTTGCCGGCGACCGTCTAGCCGAGCGCCGCGATCTTGATCGGGCCCAGGACCGGGCGGTGGCGGTCGCCGATCCCGTCGGGTTCGTGGACTCCTCCGAACTCCTGGTCTGATGAGATCAAGCGCGCTCTGGAGTTCCTGGTGGGCATCAAGGCTGCCGTCGACGAGGATCCCCGTCCTGGCGGGTACCTGTGACCCGCGCCAACTACGCGGCCCGAATCATACGGGGCGGCCGCTTACGTCGAGGCTCGGAATTGCAGCACTACCGGGCCGGCCAAGAGGATGGGAGAAGCCAAGCATGCTGGGCCCAGCCTGGTAGGCTAACGGCCATGGGCCGGTTCTCCGAGGATGAGTTGCAGGCGGTTGTCTCGCGGTACGAGGCGACACGGGCGGCCGCGTTGACCGAGCGGGACGAGCAGCTGCGGGCGTTTCACGCCGCCGGGTGGCGGCCGGTGGATCTGCAGCGGGTCACCGGTTACAGCCGAGAGACGATCCGGCAGGCACTACGACCGGAAGTCCGGCGGGCGACCAACATCAGCCGGCGCAGGACATCACCCCAGCCGCCGGCGGACTACCGGACCTACGGCGACCGGAAGCCCTATGTGGTGGCCGAGACCCTCGCCGCACTGCACGGCCCGACCGACGGCACGGTGACGCTTCCGCGTCACCTCGACTGGTCCGGGCACGCCGAGTACGACCTGAACCGCACCGCACGCCTGGCCAGCATGTACAAGGTGGTGCTCACCGAAGCCAGCACGGCCGAGGACCTCAATGCCTGGCTCGACGCCGACGTCCTCCGGCGGCTCTGGCCCACCCTCTGGCTACCACCCCAGCTCCGCCAGCGCTGGGAGGACGCCTTCCCCGAACTCGCCGCGACCCGCAGCAACGCGGCATAACGGTGGACCCCTTCCACGAACGCCTCGCCCGTACCGGGCTCGGGGCCGCCGATCGATACGGCTTCGCGCTGGCCGGCGGCTACGCGGTTCAAGCCGCCGGGCTCGTCGAGCGACCCAGCGAGGACGTCGACCTGTTCACCGCCTGGGACCGCCGCGACGAGTTCACCGCCGCGGTCGCCGCCGTCGTGCACGCCTACCGGGACGACGGCCTGACCGTCGAGACCGAGCGCCAGTACGACACCTTCGCCCGGCTGGCCGTCACCGACGGCGTGCGGGTGTCCAAGGTCGAACTCGGCGTGGACTGGCGCGCCAACGAACCGATCCTCATGGCGATCGGACCAGTCCTCCATCCCGACGACGCGGTCGCGAACAAGATGAGCGCCCTCTACGGGCGAGCGTTCGCCCGGGACTTCATCGACATCGATGCCACCCTTCGATCCGGCCGCTACACCCGCGACGCCCTGCTCGCCCTCGCGCAGCGCGCCGACCGTGGCTTCGACCCGCGCATCTTCGCCGACGCCCTCGGACAAGCCGCCCAGCTCGATCCCGATGACTTCGCTCAGTACGGCGTCGCCGGCCCAGCGCTGGACAATCTCCGAGGCCGATTCGCCCAGTGGCGCCGCGAACTGCTCGACGACGAGGAAGGATGACTCGGCCCCGACTCGCGGCAACGTTGGGCCTGCACCCGCAGGACCCGCAACGTTCCAGCTGATCTTCGGCAAGCGATCGCAGCGAGCCCGCAAAGCGACCGGCACGCAACGGGGGACGATAGGAAAGCCCCAGGTCATTAGCCTGCGGACACCGACGGAGCGTCGTCTTAGGAAACCGATGCTCTATCCCCTGAGCTACGAGGGCGCGAGGGCCTAGTCTAGCGACCTGGGGTTCACCTGGGGTGGCAGGGAGTGGCCCACATTCACCCACGCCATCCGCACCCCCGTTCTCCCAGCCTAGGACCACACCCCGAGTCTCCATGCGACTCCGGTTGATCTTGATGGGCAGGGTGGGGCGGCCGGCGGGAGCGGGGTCGCGTCGGCGGGCGAGGGCGAGCACGGCTTGGCGGTGGTGTTTGCCTTCGGCGCGTTTCTTCTCGTAGTAGGCGCGGGAGGTGGCGCATTCCCTGACGGCGGTGAACGCGACCATCCACAAACTGTGGCGCAGCCTGCGGTGGTAGCGGCGGGCTGCCGATCGTTACCGGAAACCCCTCCGGAATCGCGGGAAACAGGCGCCAAGCCCGCGGTAGCCGGTCAGCACGGTCAGTTCGGCGAGGAGTCGGTCGGAGGGTTCCAGGATCGGGTTGTCGGGGCGCATGCGGATGGTCTGGGCGATGACCACCGCCTCGCGGCGTCGGTCTTGTTCTCTCCGGCGAACGCGGCTGCCATGTGGGCGATACGGCCGGACTCCGCAGGCAGTCACGGCGCGTGCCGGCCAGACCGGAACGCCGGCGCCGTTGAAGGGCGACCCCGCGCGGTGTGGGGGTCGCCCTTCAGCGCGTCCGAACGCATCGGCGGTCGGGGCCGTAATCAGTGACGACGCATCTCACCGGGCGCGGGCGTCAGGAGGAAGTCCTTCGGCCCTGGACTGCCCGCCGGGTACTCCTGCAAGGGCACCGCCCCCGCCCGCCAGGCCTCCAGCACCGGCTCCACGATGCGCCAGCAGTCCTCGGCGGTGTCGCCTCGCACCGACAGGGTGGGGTCGCCCTCGAAGGCGCCTCGGAGCACCTCTCCGTACGGCGGCAGCTCGCCGGGGCCGAAGTCGGCCATCAGGTGCACCTGATCGAGTTCCAGCGGGTTGCCCGGGCCGTTGACGTTGACGTCGAGGCCCAGCCGATCCGGGCCGAAGCCGATCCGCAGCCGGTCGGGCTGCTCGTACCCGGTGAGCCCGGTGGGCACCCGGGGCGGCTGCTTGAAGGTGACGATGGCTTCCTTGCGGGTGCCCGCCAGGGCCTTGCCGGAGCGCAGCCGGAACGGCACTCCCGCCCACCGCCAGGTGTCCACGGCCAGCACCACCTCGGCGAGCGTCTCGGTTCCCCGGGCCGGATCGATGCCGGGCTCGTCGGCGTACCCGGGCAACCGCCGACCGTCCACCTCCCCGGCCGTGTACCGGGCCCGTCTGCTCCACCGCACCGGGTCGTCGTCCCATACGCGGGTGGCCCGCAGCACCTGCGCCTTGCGACCACGCAGGTCCCGGGCGTCAAGGGTGGGCGGCGCGTCCATCGCCATCAGCGCGAGAACCTGCAGGAGGTGGCTCTGCACCATGTCCACCAGCGCACCCGTGCCGTCGTAGTAGCCGGCGCGGCCCTCCAAGCCCAGGGTCTCGTCGAAAACGATGTCCACGCACGCCACGTGCGCGGAGTTGAGCACCGGTTCGAAGATCCGGTTGGCGAATCGCAGGCCGAGGATGTTCACGACGGTGGACTTGCCGAGGAAATGGTCGATGCGGTGCACCTGGTCCTCCGGCACGAGCCCGGCCAGGATGTCGTTGAGCGACCGCGCCGACACCGCGTCCGTGCCGAACGGCTTCTCCAGCATCAGTCGAGTGCCGGGCGGCAGGCCGATGCGAGCCAGCGCGGCGGCGGCCCGCGCAGTGATCGCCGGCGGCAGCGCGAAGAAGATCACCACTTGGCCGTGACAGGCAGCCAGCAGCCGCCGCAGGTCCTCCTCCCCGGTCACGTCGGCGGGCAGGTACCGGGCGGCGCGGACCACCTCGGTCTCCCGCGGCCCGTCCGCGCCCACCAAGGCGAAGGAGTCGGCCACGCGCCGACGCCACCGCTCGTCGTCCCAGTCGTCGGTGCCACTGCCGATCAGCCGCAGGCCGGGCTGGGCGCCGCTGGCCACCAGCCGCCCCAGCCCAGGCAGCAGCAGGCGTGCGGCCAGGTCACCGCTGGCGCCGAGCAACAACAACGTCTGCGGTACGGGGTCGCCGGGGGCGGGACGGTCGGCCACGAAACCCGCGACGCTCGGGGGCGATGTCTCCATGCACCCCACCATGCCCTGCCGGTCGGGGGGATATCCGCCCGTTGCGCGGAGGCACCCCCCTTCCCGCATCAAGGCCGGCAAAGGCAGAAACCAGATCGGCATCCAAGGCGGTTCGCTCGAGAGGAGGGCTTCGGGGCATCGCGGACCATCGACGAACGGCCGCAAGGTCGACCCCCACCATCCGTCACTGCGGCGCCATCATCGGCAGCGACGCATGGGTGTTCGCTCTCCTGGGACCGGCGTCACCTACCGGCAGCGAGACATCGCCGGCAGCAAGACGCGACACCGAAACGTTGACGTGACCGACGTGGACTGACACACCGGCGCGGGGAATCGCGAGGACCGCAGCGACGACAGCAACAGCCCGGTACAACCGGCACGCACCACGCGAAAACCGAGAACTCGCAGGTGATCGACCTACGGACGCGGATAGGGCACCGTCTTAGGAGTCTCCATGTGACTCCGGTTGATCATGGTGGGCAAGATGGACGACCGGCGGGACCGGGGTCGGGTCGGCGGGGGTGGTGGGCTGGTTCAGGCTGCGGCGCGGACCGCCGCTGCTGGTCGGGCGAAGGTTTTGTTGTCGCGGATGAGGGCCTAGAGGACGTCGACGCGTCGCCGGGCGCGCTCTACCTCGCTTCCGCTGACCGGATAACCACGGGTTCCGCTTGTGGCGAAGAGGTTGAAGGCGCTGCCCCGGGCGGATGAGCGGGCCTCTGCCGTACGCCGTCAGGGGCGGTCACTGGTGACGGGTACTCCGCTGCTGCGGCGTTGGTGGGGCAGGTCGGTGTGGTGGTCGGCGCCGGGGTGGCTGTGCGGGGTGCAGGAGCCGGTCGACGGTGGTCCAGGCTGCGGCGACGGCGGAGCCGGCGATGACCAGGACGATGACGATGCCGGCGAGGTCCTCGGCGCGGCCGTAGCCGAAGGTGTAGCTGCGGGTGGCGGCGCGTCGGCCGAGCAGGAACGCGATGCCCAGCGGCACCGCGGTCAGGGCGTCGGCGACGTTGTGCAGGGTGTCCCCGAGTAACGCCAGGCCTGCGGGCTGCTATTCGGCTGGCCGGGAGCGGGGGTCGTCGAACCAGGCGCGGGTGAACTGGCGTCGACGTCGACGTCGACGCGGTCGCAGGCGGCGGTGCGGTAGGCGTGCACGGCCTTGACCGCTTCGGCCTGATCGGGTGCGGGGCCGCCGACGACCCGTCCGGCGGTCGGGTCGGTGACGAAGGCGCGGACCTGGGCGAGCTGGTCGGCGGGCAGGTCGGGCCGGTAGGTGACGATGACGTACCCGTCGCTGATCACGTGCCCGAACGAGGTCGCCGGCACCGTCTCGCCCGGTTCGAAGAAGTCCTTCACCGGGTGGCCGCCGCCGGCCGGGAACGTCTCGGTGCGGTCGCGGACCTCACACCCGCCGCTTCCGCTCGCTCCGGCCTGCGCCTGGACCGGGCGCAGCACCTCACCGCCGGACGTGATCACCAGGACCGCCGCGGCGACCGTGCCGGCGGCGACGAGCACGGCGTGTGACAGCCGCACGTCGCGCAGCCTCGGAATGTAGTGCCGCAGCACGTCACCGAGCATGAACATCGCCGCCACCGCGATCAGCTGGCCGATCTCCACGCCGACGTTGAACGCCAGCACCCGAGGTACCTCCCCGCCAGCCGGCAGGCCGACCTCCTGCAGCCGGGTCGCCAGGCCAAGGCCGTGCACGAGACCGAAGGCGAGCACGGCGGCGGCGAACCACGCCCAGTCCTTCGGCCGGCCGCGCAGGCCGACGACACCGACGAACACCAGGCTCAACGCCACCACGACGTCCACCAGCACCGGATTGACGCGCCCGTCCGCGACGGTGGCGGTGAACAGGGTCACGCTGTGGCCCAGCGCGAACAGCGAGATCAACTTCGCCGCCCGCCGCACCTCCCCGGCCAGCAGCAGGATCCCACCGACGAACAGCAAGTGGTCCCAGCCGGCGAGCATGTGCTTCGTTCCCAACCACACGAACCCACCGACCGTGTCGCTCGACCCGCCGACCCCGTGCGCCCACGCGACGCCGGGCGCCGCCAACACCACCGTGATCACCATGGCGGTGACGGTCGCCGTCCGCTTGCCTGCCGCTGACATCGCCGATCCCTCTCCTCATCCCCGCCCTGTCGCAGGCGCGCGGGACCGTCCCGGCCCGCTCCGGGTGGCAACTGGTAGTCGCCGGCGGGGCCCGGAAAGTTCCCGGGCACTCGGGTGACGCCGCAGACCTGGCCAAGCCCCGGGCGGCCTCGTCGGGGGCCCAGCGGGTGACCCGGCGGCGGCGTCGTTCACCACCGTAGGCTTGCCGGATCATGGCTCATCGCCGCACTCACCACCTCCGCGCCCTGCTCGCCGTGCCGGCGTTCCGGCGACTGCTGGCCGTGCGCCTCGGTGGGCAGTTCACCGATGGGGTGTTCCAGGCTGCTCTGGCCGGCAGCGTGCTGTTCAACCCCGACCGGCAGGCCACCCCGACGGCGATCGCGTTCGCTGCGGCGGTGCTGGTGCTGCCGTACTCGCTGGTGGGGCCGTTCGCGGGGGTGTTGCTGGACCGGTGGAGCCGCCGGACGGTGACCGTGGTGACGAACCTGGTCCGGGCGGGTGTCGTGCTGCCGATCGCCGCGATGATCTTCCTTGGGTCGGAAGGGCCGCTGTTCTTCGTTTCGACCCTGGTGGTGATCGGGTTGGGCCGGCTGCTGCTGTCGGGGCTGTCGGCGGCGACTCCGCACGTGGTGCCCGACCAGCGGCTGGTGACCGCGAACGCGGTCGGCGGTACGGCGGGGTCGGTGGCGTACTCGCTCGGGCTGGGGTGCGCCCTGCTGTTGCTGCAGACCGTCTTCCCGGCCGGGGACGCCGGCTACGCGGGGATCGCGTTGCTCGCGCCGGTCGGCTACCTGGCGTCCGCCGCGTTGGCCCGGTTCTCCTTCGCCCGCGACGAGTTGGGCCCCGACCAGGCCCTGCCGCACCGGCCGGGCATCGCCGGGGAGGCGGCGGCGGTGGTCCGCGGCATGGCCGACGGGATGCGGCACCTGGGGCGGGCGCGTGGTGCCGCGTACGCGATGGGGGCCCAGGCGGGATTCCGGCTGTTGTTCGGGGTGCTGGCGCTGGCGATGCTGCTGCTCTACCGCAACCGGTTCGCCGGGGAAGACCTCGACGGCGTACCGGCGCAGTTGGGGTTGGTCTTCGCCGCGGGCGCGGCCGGTGTCCTGTTGGCGGCGGCGGTGACCCCGGCGGTGGCCCGCCGGATCGGCGGGTGGCGGTGGGTGGCCGGGCTGCTCGCGGCGGTCGCGGTGGCGTTGCCGGTGTTCGGGTTGCCGTTCGATCCGCTGCTGTTGGTGGTGGTCGTGCTGGTGGTCAACGTCGCCGGGCACGGCATCAAGATCGTGGTCGACACGATGGTGCAGCACGAGTGCGCCGACGCCTTCCGCGGGCGGGTGTTCGCGGCCAACGACACCACGTTCAACCTCGCCTACGTGCTCGGCATGGTGGTCGCGTCCCGGTTCATCCCGGACGACGGGCGCTCACCGGTGCTGCTCGGTATCGCCGCGGCCGGCTACGGCCTCCTCGCGGTCGGCTACGCGGTCGCCGCCGCCCGGTGGGCCCACAAAGCCGGGGACGACATCGCTCTCCCGGTGGGGACGATGACGGCGATCGAGCGGTAACCGCCAGGCACCCCCCGAACATCGGACCAGCTGACATGGGGAACGGCCACGACGGGGGTTCGCCGTCGTGGCCGTTCGGTCATCTCACCCTGCCGCGCCCTGCGCGGTGCGGGTCAGCTCTCGAAGGCGTCCTTGATCTTCTCGCCGGCCTGCTTGACGCTCGCGCTGGTCTGGTCGCCGCGGCCCTCGGCTTCGAGCCGCTCGTCGCCGGTCGCCCGGCCGGCGCCTTCCTTGACCTTGCCGGCGGCCTCTTCGGAGGCGTTGCCGATCTTGTCCTCGATACCCATGGAGCCTCCCGCGTCGATGGTGGCGCTACGCCGCCGTCAGTACTCCGGCACCGGACCTGAACCACACCCGAGGGCTCAGGTGCCGGGCGTGGTAGCGCCGGTGGGGGTGGGCTGCCAGTCGATGTCGGGTTCGAGGTAGATCGCCGTGGCGGTGGGCAGCACCCGGCGGATCCGGGAGCCGGTGTCTGCCGGTATCACGCCGGACAGCACGCGCCGGCCCGTCCCACAGGGGACAGGCCGGGCACCCGCTGTTCAGATCAGTGGATCCGGCGGCGGCCGTAGGCGCCGGCGGCGACCGCGACGCCGATCGCGGCGAAGGCCACCTGAAGGGCCAGCTCGATCCAGTCGATCCCGGCGGTGTCGTCCACGCCGAGAGCACCGGCGACGAGCGTGCCGAGGATCGCGGCGACCACACCGATGAGCAGGGTCAGCCAGATCGGGATGTTCTGCTTGCCCGGCACCACCAGGCGGCCGAGCGCGCCGATGATCAGACCGATGATGATCGCGGTGAAGAAGCCGGTAACTTCCACGAGAGCCATCCCTCCAGAGGTTGTCTGCCGGGGGTCACTGTGCCCCCGCGGTGTCGCCGGCGAAACCTCCCGATGGCATGCCGGCACTTCTTCACACACCTGTCATGCAATCGAGCACAGATCGTCAACCGACGCCAGCGGCTACACGGTGCGAGATCGGCCGGACCGTCCTGCGACCAGGTTCACCGGCTCGGCAACGGGGGTAACGGTGGCTGCCATGCCTGATCTGACCCCTCAGTGGCCGCTGGCGTCGAGCATCGGAACACCTGGTGCGCGTTGCCGTCAGCGCCGGACGATGTCGAAAAGGTCCAGGTTGAGCAGGTAGTCGCCGTCGCCCTCGAAGGTGAGGGTGAGACGCTGCTTCGTGCCGGCCTTGAGGTCGACGTCGGCGGTGGCGGCACGCCAGGCCGTCCAGCCACCGGTGCCGGTGGCGGTCGTGGCACCGACCTGCGTCCGGCCCTGCTTGACGCTGATCCGGCCGCCTGCCGCCGCCGATGCGTAGCGGAAGGTCACCCGGTGGCGCCCGGTCGTGGTGATGTCCACCTCGTAGGTGACCGAGGAGCCGTCGGTGACGTACCCGATGCTGCGCCCGTCGGCACCGGCGGTGGTCTCGATGCGGACGCCGCCCGTCTGCGAGGTGAGGTCCTCGGCCTGGATCCGGCTGGCGGCACCCGGCGGGGTGCCGCCGCCCGGCGAGGTCACCTGGTTGACCCCCGTCGTGGTGTGCACGACCTTCTTCAGGCCGCCGTCGGCCCGGAAATGCAGGTAGTCCACGGAGGCGTTGCGGCGGTATCCGGCGCCGGGCTCACCGGCGGCGTTGGTGTAGTTGCCCACGTGGTAGAAGTAGTACCACCTGCCGGCGTACCGGATGATCGAATGGTGGTCCTGCGCTCCGGCTGGGCGTGGCCCGACCGCTCCCTTGAGCTGGCCGGCGCCGCCGAACGGCCCGTAGGGGGAGCTGCCGGTGGCCCAGAAGCCCTGATCCTGCTCGCCCTGCCAGTCGGTGTAGGTGAAGTAGTAGGTGGTGCCCTTCTTGAAGACGAAGATGCCCTCCTTGTGGTTGGTCGCGCCGTAGCTGACCGCCCGCGGGCTCTCCGCGAGTTCGGTCATGGTGCTCTTGAGTTTGGCGACGTACGGGACGTGCTTGGTTTGCCCGCCCTCGCTCCTCCAGCCGCTCCAGTACAGGTAGTAGTTGCTGCCGTCCTGCAGCACCATCGGGTCGATCCCGGAAATGTCCGGGATGTGACGGCCGCTGTCGGTGAACGGCCCCGCCGGGCTGTTCGCGGTGGCCACACCGATCCGCCAGATCCCGGTCCTGTCCTTGTGCGGGTAGAACAGGAAGTTCGTCGTTCCCTTGCGGGCCGCGCCCGGCGCCCACATGTAGCCGCGCGAACCCCAGCTGACGTCGCGGGAGTGCAGGATCTCGCCGTGGTCGGTCCAGTTGACCATGTCGGTGGAGGAGAAGACGTGGTAGCCGTCCATCCCTGAGTAGTTCGTCGAGGAGTCGATCGGCGGTCGATCCTGGGAGGTGTACATCCACACCCTGCCGTCCCACACGTGGACGTCCGGATCGGCCCCTCTGATGTTCTTCACGATCGGGTTGCCGGAGGTCACCTCGACGGCTGCTGCGGCCTTTGCCGGGTGCTGCTGATCGGCGTTGGCGGAGGTGATGCCGGCGACGGCCATCCCGAACACTGTGACGGCGCTGACGACTGCCGTGAGCAGCCTCCTTCTTCTGGGCACCACGGAACTCCTTCTGGGGCCACCGGCCTCGTCGATACGACAAACCGGCACGGGCTTTCTGCTGACGAAGGGGAACACTCCGCAATGCCGTGGACGGTTTCGTCACGGCAGCGCCGCATCCGACGTTCCTCGACGAAACCTGGGCCGGCGACGCGGAGTGTCCCCTGTCGATCGGCGCTACCGCCGATCAGCGAAAGCCCAACGAGTCCCAAGGAGACACGACGATGTCACGACGATCCTGGCGTCAGCTGGCAATTGCCGGCCTGGTAGTGGCTGCGGGTGGTGGGGCGTGGGCAGTGGCCCCGACCGCCTCCGCCGACGACGCCCCCCGCATCACTCAGCTCGCCGGTGTCACCGAGGGCGCCACGCTGAGCGGCACGGCCCGGATCGAGGCGCGCACCAGCGGCACCGTCGACCGGGTGGAGTTCTCGCTTTCGGGCGCGAGCACGGCGACCTGGACCGAACGGCAGGCGCCCTACTACTTCCTGGGCAACAACGGCACGATCGTGCCGGGCTGGAGCGCGGCTGCGGCTCCCGACGGCGCGTACGCGCTGGCGGTGCGGGCGATCGGCCCCGGCGGCACCTCCCAGCAGACGGTACGGTTCACGGTTGGTCAGCAGGCCGGCGAGCCGGCGCCGACGCAGGCTCCGACGCCGACGACCGGGAGCGACGCGAGTGCGGCGAACCCGTCGGTCAGCAACGGGGTGGCGACGTTCACCGCGAACAAGACCATCGGCAAGCTCTCCGTACCGGACTCCTGGACGGAGATCGTGATCGGCGCGGGGGTGACCCTGAAGGGCAACTTCTTCATCCCCGCCAACCGCACGAAGGCGTTGACGATCACCGGCCGGGACAAGCAGACGTCCCAGTTGACCGGTGACGGCCCGCACGCCAAGGACTACACCCGGGCCGGCGTGACGACCGAAGCGAAGATCAAGCTGACCCTGCGCAACTACACCTCGGTCAACCCGCGCTTCTACCACATGTGGGCGAAGAGCGCGCAGGTCGTCATGTCGGGCATGCGGTACATCGACAACCGGGACCTGGGCAGCAACAACTCCGACGGCTTCAGCGGCGGCGACAACTCGCTGATCGAGAACACCTTCATCGACACCTGGGACGACTCCGCCAAGCTCTACACCGGTGACCTCACCATCCGGGACACCACGATCGTGCACAACCGCAACGGCGCGCCGATCCAGATGGCCTGGGGCGACTACGGGCAGGGCACCGCGATCCTGGACGGGCTGACCGTCATCTCCAACTCGTCCAACGGCTACAACCAGGGCGTCTTCTCCTGGGCCGGTGGCACGAAGGCCGACACCCGGACGATCAAGATCGTCGGTGCGGGTTTCATCCGCAAGGTCAACCCGGGAATGGCCGAGGCGCCGCTCTACGCGTTCAAGGACGGCGTGAAGAACAAGACCATCCGTGTCGAAGGCGGCGACTGCTCGGTGGTGCGCAGCACCTCCGCCAACACGTTCCAGGGCGCCAACACCTCCGGCAACAAGGTTGTCGTCACCGGCTGCAGGTGACGGCATGTCCGTGGCGGAGCCGGGACACCCGGCCGGCTCCGCCACGGAAGCCCCGGAGCACGGCGCAAGGACGCGCCGGCACCTCGAAGTTGAGACGACGGCGACCCGTCCGGGCACCTGGTTCAGTGCCCGGACGGGTCGCCGCGAACCTGCGGCCGGCCCCCTACGCGCAGGCCACGCCGTTGAGGAAGGGGGTGGCGATCGGTGGATCCGCCGGCTCACCGGAGGCGATGAAGCCGATTGTCACCGACGAGCCGGGAGCCAGGGTCTCGTTCCAGCTCGGTGCGTCGGCCCGGGCCATGTGCCCGGTCTGGCTGACCACGGCGTTCCAGCCGCTGCCGATGACGGCGCCGTTGTACATGTGCCAGCCGACCGACCACGGCCGCAGGCTCGCGGGCCCGTCGTTGCGGACGGTCACCGATGCCTGGAACCCGCCCGGCCAGCGCTGGTCCACCGTCACCGTCGTGGCGCACTTCCCGTCGGTACCCGGGCCGCTGCCGCCGTCGTCGCCGAAGACCACGTCGGAGCAGTTGAAGAAGGCCTCCGGACTGTCCGAGCGTTGCCAGATGGAGTAGATGACATGCCGCCCAGTCTTGTCGGCGGGCAGGACGGCGTCCCACTGGTACGCGCCGTTGACGATCGAGGGGTTGGTCGCCGTGGAGAAGGGTGCGGGTTCCAGGTCCGACCATGCGAGGGGCTTGGTCGGGTCGTAGCCGTCCTTCGTGACGTACACCTCGAAGGTGCCGGGGTGTGGCGCCCAGGCGGCGTAGGTGAACCGGTGGTCGGCGCCGGATTTCAGGGTGGTCGCCGGCCAGTCGGCCCGCGCGGCGTTGTACGCGGCGTACTTGGCGGTGCCCGCACCGCAGAGCTGGCCGTCGGGGATCAACTCCCGGTGGCGGCTGGCGTTGTTGCCGATCAGGACGCCGTACCAGTCGTAGAGCGGCTGGGTGCCGCCCTGCGCGACGGCGTCCCGGCAGGCGTTGCTCAGCGGGCTCTCCGGCCCCTCCAGGTAGCAGGCCCAGGTCCGGGTGGCCGGCGAGGTCATCGCGCCGTGGGCGTACGCCGGTCGGGGTGCCATCACTACCGTGAACGCCGCCGCGGCTAGTACGGCCACAGCACTGGCCACACCCAGCGTCTTGCGCTTCATCCGTGTCGTTCCTTCCTCGGAGTTGAGCGGGCCGGTCACGACGCGGCGCAGGTCAGGTCGGCCGGAGTGGTGCCCGCACCTGTGCCGGTGAAGCCGAAGACGGTGGTGGCCTCCGGCGCCAGCTTGCCGTTGTACGGCTCGTTGGTGACGGTGTTCCTACCGCCGGATGCGGTCCACTGTCCGTTCCACACCGAGGAGATCGCGGTCCCGGCCGGGTTGGTCCAGGTGACCCGCCAGCTGCCGGTCGCGGTGGTGCCCGTGTTCTTCACCTCGATCTGGCCCTGGAAGCCTCCCTGCCAGGCATTGGTCACCGTGTACGTCGCAGCACAGCCGTCGGTGCCGCCGCCGGCGCCGGGAAGGGTGGTGACGGTGCGACCGGGTGAGGGTGCGGAGACGTTGCCGGCCGCGTCACGAGCCCGGACGGTGAAGGTGTAGCTCGTCTCGGCAGACAGGTTGCCCGCCCGGTACGAGGTGCCCGAGACGGTGGCGACCACCGTCGCCGGGCCGGTGCCGGTGGCGCGCAGCACCTCGTAGGAGGTGACACCGGTGTTGTCGGTCGACGCCGCCCAGTCGAGGGTGACGGCGTTGGCGGTCAGGTTGCTGGCCGTGGGCCGTCCCGGAGCGGTCGGGGCGACGTCGTCGTCCTCGCTGCCGTCGGCGTAGCGCTCGGTGAGGCTGATGCCGGTGGTGGAGTTGACGCCGCCCAGGCGCACCTGGTGGTCGAGGCTGACGAACTTGCCGTTGTGCTGCCACAGCACCGGCTTGAGCACCTGGGTGTACTTGGTCTCGTCCCAGGTGGTCCAGTCGTCCAGCAGGAGGCCGCCGGTGTCGCCGGAGTTCGGATTGAGGCACCAGAAGGTGTGGTGGATCTCGTATTCCGCCATCAGGTCGCGCAGGGCCTTGAGCCACTTGTCCTGCCGGGCGTCCTGGCCGAGCCGGCCGCCCCACTCGCCGACCAGCAGCGGGGCGTGTCGTTCTCGTGGATGTAGAGCCAGTTGGGCCGCCACACGTCGTTGGTCAGCGAGGTCTTGTCGAACTCGCCCTGGAACCAGGGCTGCTCGTAGACCAGCGGTCCGTAGTCGTGCGGGGAGTAGACCAGCTGGTCCTGGTTGGCACCGAGGTCGACCGGGTGCTGGGCGACGCCACGCAGGTTGCCGCCCCACCAGTTGTTGTAGTAGTTGGGGCTCAGGTCGGGGTTGGTCTTCGGCGAGTCCCAGGTCTTGCCGGGGCGGGGGTACGCCTCGATGCCCTCGCAGAGGACCAGCAGGTTCGGGTTGATGGCCAGGATGCGCCGGCCGGCCGTCTCGCAGGCGTGCTTGAAGTTGTCCTGGTCGGTGGTGCCGTCCCACTTGGCGCGCGGCGACTCGTTCGGCTGGCCGTGCGGCTCGTTCTTGATGTCCATCGCGACGACGGTGTCGTTGGTCCGGTACCGGGCGGTGATCCACTCCCAGCCCTGGTAGAACTTCTCCGGGGTGATCGTGCCCTTCCACCACACCGGATAGATGTGGCCCGAGTTGTCGGCCTCGGCGCTGTGCACGTCGATCATGACCTTCAGGCCGTACTTCTCGCACAGGTCGAGCCAGTAGTCGAAGATCTGCAGGTTGTTCAGGCCGGCCAGCTCCCGGTTGGCCGACAGGTTGACGTTCGGCATCACCGTCTGGCCGGCCTTCCACTCCAGCAGCAGCTGGGTGGAGACCGGCACCCGGACGATGTTCATCCCCCGGTCGGCCATGCCCTTGGTGATGGACTCGATGTTGCCGCCCCAGAGCCCGTGGAAGACGCGCTCGGTGGCGTTGAAGCCGAACCAGTTGACGCCCGTCAGCCAGACCCGGTTGCCGGCGGAGTCGACGATCCTGTTGCCGTCGGTGTGCAGCCAGTCGGCCGCCGGCACCGCCTCTGCCTGGACGGCTGACCCGCCCGACTCGGGTGCGGCCGCGGCCGGGACGGCGGAGCTGGCAGCCAGCCCGAGGACGGCAGCGGCGGCTACGCCAATGGCCCGCAATTTCGATCTTGCCAGCATGGTGAAACTCCTTGTGGTGATGGCCGTGGAGATCGGCCAGGACGCCTGAAGGCGAACCCGACCCATGGGAGCGCTTCCATCGACCACGATAGGTCCCGCGACGGCCTAACGGAAGGGACGTATTTCCACAGAAGGCACTTAACCGGTTTACCGGTCAAGTACGCCGCAATTAGCGCCAGTCCGTGCTTGGCCGCACGGCGTCTAAGCACTGGCGTGACGCGGCGACGTCTCTCATGCGCCACGAGCAAGCCGTGATCGGCGGGTAGCACCCGCCGACTCGGGCAGGCCTCGATGCTGGTGAACACTCCGCACCGACGCCTGGGGTTTCACGCGTCGATCGCAGCCGTCACGGGATGCGGTCAGGCACGGGTCGTCAGTCGGGAACCCGGTCGTGCAGCACGTCGACGTAGAAGGCTCGCTGGTCGCCACGGATGGAGAACCGTGCCTGCTCGATCCAGCCGAACTGTTCCAGGGTGCGGCGCATCGGCTCCAGCAGCTTGGTCTTCTCGCAGCTGTCGTTCGGGGCCAGGATGCCGTCGAGCTCGGTGAAGTCGGCCCGCGCGTTCGTCCCGTCCAGCTTGAGATAGCGGAAGCGGTGGGCGTCACCGTCGAAGGCGCTGGTCAGGCCGGCCGCGCGATCGGCCGGCGTGGGGCCGTCGAGCAGCGCCCGCAGGGCCTCCTTGGCGACGCCGCGGGCCGGGACCTCCCGGGTCACCGTGACGACCTGCGGGCAGCGCTGGCCGGCCTGCTCACGCAGCAGGAACAGCTTCACCCGGCGGGTGCCGGTGGTCGGCTCGGTCGCCGGTTGGATCGGGCCGCCGGTCTCCGTCGCCTGGGCGCTCGCCGTCGCGGTGGACGGGACATCGGACGGACGGGGCGGCGTGGCCGACGATGCGGGCGGCGGGATGGTGGGAGCCGTCGGCACGGGAGCGGCGACCTGTGGCTCACCGGCTGGTGTGGCCACCACGGCCGTGACGACGGGAACGGCCACCATCGCCGCGGCGACCAGGCCGGCTGCGGCGACGGAGCGGACGCGGCGACGGCGTGCACGGTGGCGCAGGTCGCTCAGATCCGGTGGACGTGCGGTGTCGGCGGCGGTCCCGGCCATCCGGCGCAGCGCGTCACGCGTCGCCTCCGCGTCCGGAATTCCGTCAGTCACCGTCATCTCCCCTGGGCGTAGCCGACGCCACTCTACCGTTTGACGCTGCCGCATTAATCACATACGGTGCGATCGTTATTTAAGCGGATGAGTACGACAGCGTCCAGGTCGGATGGTCGCCGCACGGTAAGCGCCCGAATCGGGGATGCGCGCGTTGCGACAGGTGTCGAGAGGTCCGATGTCGACAGATCGGGAGTTCACCGAGTTCTACCTGGCGACGTACCGTCGGCTGGTGGGCCAGCTGTTCGTGCTGACCGGCAACCGCCACGACGCCGAGGAGCTTGCCCAGGAGGCGTTCTCCCGTGCGCTGCCCCGGTGGACGAAGATCAGCGGGTACGAGGCGCCGGAGGCGTGGGTGCGGCGGGTCGCGTTCAACCTCGCCTTCTCCCGGCGCCGCAAGGCGCTGCGCGGCGCGGCCGCCCTGCTGCGCCTCGGCAGCGACCGGGTCCACGATGGCGACAGCACTGACGGTGTTGCCGTCGCCGAGGCCCTGCGGGCGGTGCCGGTACGGCACCGGCAGGCATTGGTGCTGCACTATGTCGTCGACCTCTCCGTGCGGGACGTGGCTACCGAGCTGGGCGTTCCGGAGAACACCGTCAAGACGTGGCTGCGGCGGGGCAGGCAGCAGTTGCACGCGGCGCTCCGAGTGGACGAGACGACCGGAGCCGAGGATCTCCTCGCACACCTTCGCCCCTGAGCGGAGCCGGGTGGGGTGCGGCGTCACCGCCGCACCCCACCCTGGAAAGGGCCCGACCGTGCTCAGCTCACGGTGACGCTGTCCACGTCGAAGAGGAAGCCCGCGCCACCGGTGTAGACCAGGTGCAGCGGCCCGGTTCCGGTGCCCGACAGCGACGTCGAGACGGTCCGGTAGGTCGTCCAGCCGTCGGTGGCAGGCACGTCGACCGAGCCGAGTAGCGGGCCGGTCGCCGAGCCGGCCCGTACCTCGATGGTGCCGCCGGAGGTGCCGGAGGCCACCCTTGCGGAGAACTCGGTCCGGCCAGTCGTGGACACCTGGGCGTAGCCGGCCCAGTCGCCGTCGTGCAGGTAGCCCGCCGTGGCACCGCCCTGCGCCGCGCTGTGGAACGCCAACCGGACGCCGGAGTGCGACGTGTACGACTCACCCTGCACCGTCTCCGCGGAACTTCCACCTCCCCCCGAGGTGGTGAGGAAGGTACGCAGCTTGTTGGCGTTGCCGGCGTCGTCGCCGGTGATCAGGTAGTACATCATTCCGGCGTCGGAGACGTCGCCCTTCTTGTTCATGATGTTGTTGACCACGTTGTGCACGTAGCGCAGCCGCTGGTCGGAGTTGTTGGCCATCCAGGCCCACTTCTCCTCGCCGCCGCCGGTGCCCAGACCGGCGTTCTGATCCGGGATCCGCGTGTACCTGACCTGCGGGAAGTCGCGACGGATGTCGGCGAGGTTCCACCGGTTGTCGTCGTCGTCGTGGTTGTTGTTCCAGTCCGAGTGCGAGATCAGGGTGACGTGCTGACGCGCGGCGCTGTTCGAGCCCTGCAACGCCCGGTACACGACACCCATCGGGCCGGCGCCGACGAGGCAGAGGGTGTTGATGGCGGTGGAGGCGTCGACCGCCGAGCGGAGGTGGGTCACCGCGGCGTCGAGGTTCGTCTGGCTGTTGCGGAAGATGCCGGCGACGTCGTAGCCGAACTGCCCCGCGACGCCCTCGGTGGCGGTGACCATGTCCCGCTCCCAGCTCGCGGTGGAGCTGCCGAGGTGCGAGTTGTAGTCCCAGTGCACGAGCCGGGACTGCTGGCCCTTCTCGGCGAGCAGCGCCAGGGCCATCGCGGACGCGCCGATGTCGTCGCGGTCGTGGTAGTTGCCGTCCGAACTCCAGGCGATCCGCTCACAGCCGAAGTCGAGGGCGGGCGGCGCGGCCTGCGCGGGCTGCCCGGTCAGGGCGACGGCGACGCCGAGCCCGAGGGCGCAGGCTGCGGCCGCGAGGCCGGGACGGGTGATCCGTGGCATCAGGGGTCCTTCCGGTACGAGGGGTGGTCGCCGTCCGGCCGGGACCGGGTGCTGTCGGTCCCGGTCGGGCGGCTCGCAGACAGACACTCCGCCCCGCGGTGGAAGGTTTCGCCGCCACGACAGGTCCTCTGCCCCGGCACACCGCGCTCGGGTCAGCCGTCTCCGCGCCGGCCGCCCTGCGGACGTGAGCCCTCGCATGCCTGCTGGGCGCGTGCCCAGGTGGCGTCGTCGACATCGGCCGGCCGTAGCGCCTCCTGCCCGCCCTGGCGGTTCCCTTCGCCCGGCTGGCCGGAGGGCCTGACGGTGGGTCGGGTGGTCGGTCGGGCGGTCCGGTCCGCCTGCCCGCTGCGGCCGGGTCGGGCCGAGGGCAGGTCCTCGGGTACGTCGATACCCTGCTCACGCAGGCACGCCGCGTACGCGGCCAGCCCGCCGGACGCCGGCTGGGTCGGCTGCGACTGCTCGGCCGCCGGCTCGCCGCCGCAGCCGGCCGCGAGTGCGAGCAGGGCGGCGCCGACCGCCACGGTCAGGGCCGGCCGTCGATGGATGCGGGGCATGTGGCTCTCCTCGGGTCTCGGGTGCGGGCCCACGCCCGCGCGACGGGGTCAGCAGAGACGACCAACCTCCGGCGTCGCTCCGACGGGCCTGGGAGTCGCCTCGGAGTGTCGGGCTGTGAGGTAACTCCGAGGTGCGGCCGAGTCCACTGTCAGGGAGTGGGTCGACGATCGGCTGCCATGGGCATCCACCTGCATGTGTGGCGGGCGGTCCGGCGCCGGCCGGTACCCGCCGTCGGCGCCACCGTCACGCTGGTCGCGGTCACCGTCGTGGCGGGGGCGGCCGCGTTCTCCGACGGCGCCGACCGGACCGGAACGCCGGCGGCCACCGTGCGGGTGGACCGGGGTGAGGTGACCTCGGCGGTCGCCGCGACCGGCTCGGTACGGCCCGCGGCGAGCCGTGGACTGGCGTTCACCGCCCCCGGCACCGTGACCGAGGTCCGGGTCCGCCCGGGGGCCGACGTCACCGCCGGACAAGTGCTCGCGGTGCTCGACGACGGCGAGGCCCACGCCGAGGTGACGCGCGCGGAGCAGGCACTGGCCGACGCGCGGGCCGCGCTCGACGACCTCGAGGTCGAGGATGAACCGGACACCCTCGCGTGCGTCACGTCGCCCGTTTCGGCCACGCGGGGAGACGGCGCGGGAGGTGCGGCTGCCGCCGGCACGGCGGGCGACACCGTCCGGACGACGCCATCGGGCGACACCGGGTCACCCACACCGAAACCCGACCCCGACCAGTCCTCGCCGTCCCCCACACCGTCGGCCACACCGGCTCCCACGGGTTCGTCGGTCTCCCCCGTCAAGCCCTCGCCGAGCGGAACCGGGAAGGGGCCAGCGGCTACCGCGACGGCCCCGGCGCCGGCAGGCCCGCGAGGTTGCCCGACGGAGCCGGGTGGTTCGGGACCGGGTGGGAACGCCGCCGGCGCCGACCCGCTGCTGCGGGCGCACCAGCAGGTGACCGCCGCACAGCTGGCCCTGGCCGAGGCGGAGGACCGGCTGGCCGGTACGACCATCACCGCGCCGGTCGCCGGCCGGGTGCTGTCGGTGGCCGGGCCGGTGGGAACCCGGGTGTCCGCGGGTGTGCGCTTCGTCGAACTGGCGGTCGTCGAGGGGATGCAGGTCACGGCGACCTTCCCGGAAGCCGACGCCGGGCAGATCGCGGTGGGGCAGACCGCCACGGTGACCCCGGCCGGACGGTCCGGCACCGACCTGGACGCCGAGGTGGTTCAGCTGGACCCGGTCGGCGCCAGCGACGGTCAGGTGGTCCGGTTCGGAGTCCGGCTCGCGCTGGACGACGCTCCGGGCGATCTGCTGATCGGACAGAGCGCCGCCGTGCGGATCCAGATCGCCACCGTCGCGGACGTGCTGCGGGTCCCGGCCGCCGCGGTCGAGGTACGACCTGACGGTTCGGGCGCCGTGCTGCTCGCCGGCGCGGCCGAACCACGCGCCGTCGTGATCGGTGTCCGCGGGGACCAGTTCGTGGAGATCAGGTCCGGCCTCGCCGAGGGTGACCTGATTCTCGCCGCCAAATGATTACGCTCAGGTCCGGGACAGGTCGCTCCCAGCTCGCTCCGAGGTTGCACGGATAGACCTGGCAACCGTGTCTGATCGCCGTACCCGTGTGCTCGTCGTCGACGACGAGGAGAACATCCGTGCCCTGCTCTCGGCGACACTGCGACTGGTCGAGTTCGACGTCCGGGTGGCCGGCGGCGGCCATGAGGCGTTGGCCCTGGCCGAGGAGTTCGATCCGGACCTGGTGGTGCTCGACGTGATGCTGCCCGACCTCGACGGCTTCCAGGTCGCCCGGCGGCTGCGCGGCACGGGGGCCGGGGTGCCGGTGCTGTTCCTCACCGCGCGGGGCACGGTGGAGGACCGCATCTCCGGACTGACGGTCGGGGCGGACGACTACGTGACCAAGCCGTTCAGCCTGGAGGAAGTGGTGCTGCGGATCCGGGCGATCCTGCGCCGCAGCCGCGCCGACGACGCGCTGGCGCAGGACGGCGTGCTGCGCTACGCCGACCTCGAACTGGACGAGGACGCTCACGAGGTCCGCCGTGGCGGCCGGGTCGTCGAGCTGTCGCCGACCGAGTTCAACCTGCTGCGGTACCTGATGGTCAACGCCGGACGGGTGGTCAGCAAGGCGCAGATCCTCGACCGGGTGTGGAACTACGACTTCGGCGGCGACGGACGGATCGTCGAGTCGTACATCTACTACCTGCGCAAGAAGATCGACGTGCAGGCTCCACCGCTGGTCCACACCGTGCGGGGTGTCGGCTACACGCTGCGAGTGCCTCGCACCGGGGGTGGGTGACGGTGGGACGCCGTCGCGCCGTCCGACTGCGGCGACCGCGCCGCTGGGGGCGGTGGACGCTGCGGGCCCGGCTGGTCGTGGTCGTGGCGACGCTGACCGCGTTGGCGCTGGTGGTGGCGAACACGGCCGGGCTGGTGCTGCTGCGCCGGACCCTCACCGACCGCATCGACGACCAGCTCACCGCGGTCAGCCGGCCGTTCACCCGGGACACCGTCCCGACCTACGACCCGCGCGAGCGCACCCGGGTGCTGCCGCGCGCCCGGCTCGGTCCGGAGCAGGTGGTGCTGCTGTACGGCCCGGACGGCAGCCTGGAGGACGTCCGGCGCTCCGACGAGTCGACAAGGGTGCCGGTGGTCGAGCCGTACGACAGGCTGGTCGCTCGTGCCACCGACACCCGCCCGTACACCGTCGGGGCGGCCGACGGCACAGCCGCCTGGCGGGTCCTGGTGGTCGAGCGCGGCGACGACCGGGGTATCGCGGTGCTGGCGGTGTCGCTGCGCGAGGTCGAGGAGACCACCGACCTGCTGCTGCTGATCGACGCGGTCGTGATCGTGGTCGTCCTGATGCTGCTGGCGTCGCTCGCCGCGGTGGTGGTCCGGCTCGGCCTTCGGCCGCTGACCCGGATGGAGCAGACCACGGCGCAGATCACCGGGGGTAACCTGTCCCGCCGGGTGCCCGACGCCGATCCGCACACCGAGCCGGGCCGGCTCGGTGGGGCGCTCAACCTGATGCTGGACCGGATCTCCACCGAGGTCGCCGCCCGCCGCGAGTCGGAGCGGCGGCTGCGGCAGTTCATCGCCGACGCCTCTCACGAGCTGCGCACGCCGCTGACCTCCATCCGCGGGTTCGCCGAGCTCTACCGCCGTGGCGGAACGCCACCGGGCCCGGAGCTGGACGAGACGATGGCTCGGATCGAGGCCGAAGCCGCAAGGATGGGCCTGCTCGTCGAGGACCTCCTGCTGCTCGCCCAGCTCGACCACGAACGCCCCCTGCGACGCCGACCGGTCGACCTGCTGGCCGTCGCCGCCGACAGTGTCCGCGACGCGCATGCCCGCGCGCCCCAACGGCGGATCCGCCTGGCGGCCCTCGACGACAACGACGGGTTCGAACCGGTGATGGTCACCGGCGACGAGCACCGGCTGCGCCAGGTGGCCGCCAACCTGCTCAACAACGCCCTGCAGCACACGCCACCGCAGGCCCGCGTGACGGTCCGCGCCGGGCGGCTGCGCCGTACACCTGCCGGACCGCCGCCCGTCACGGCCGTGGGAGACCCGCTGCCCGCCGCAACGCCGGCCGCGGTGCTGGAGGTGACCGACGACGGGCCGGGGCTCCCCGCCGACCAGGCCGTACGGGTCTTCGAGCGGCTCTACCGCGCCGATCCGAGCCGGACCCGCGGCAGCGGCGGGTCCGGCCTCGGCCTGTCCATCGTGGCGGCCCTCGTGCGGGGACACCAGGGCCGGGTCGAGCTGCTCACCGCCCCCGGCCGGGGGGCCACCTTCCGGGTCCTGCTGCCCTCGGTGCCCGACGCCGACCGCGACGAACTGGTCGACCTGCTGCGCACCATGCACAGCTGACCCACCGGCGGCTGTCCGGCAACGTCCAGCGGACCCGGAGCCCGCTCCGACCCTGACGCAGGACGACAACAGGGACGACATCCGGCACGGGATCGAGGACTTCCTCGCCGACAGCTGACCGTCGCCGACTCCGAGCCGGCTCCGAGGTTGCGCCGGGTCCGCTCCGAGCCGCCACCCCCAGGCTGTCGGGCATGCGTGTGCGACGACTCATCCCTGCCCGCGGCCCGTCCCTGCTCGTCAACACCGGCCTCGCCGTGGCGGTGCTGCTCGCGGGCGGCTGGGCGTACACCGCGTTCACCGGACCGGAGACGGCGGCTGCCGGCGAGGCCCGGACGGTGCCGGTGAGCCGGGCGACGGTGACGTCCGCGGTGTCCGTACCCGGATCGGTGCGCAGCGCGGCGACCGCGAGCGCGACCTTCGCCACCGCCGGGCCGATCACGGAGATCACCGTCGCCGTCGGCGACTCGGTGAAGGAGGGCCAGGTGCTGGCCCGGGTCGACGCCTCGGCCGCGAAGCGGGAGCTCGCGGCGGCCGAGGCCGACCTGGACGCGGCGCGGGATGCGGCGGACCGGGCGGCAGGAGCAGACGATTCGACCGCCCAGTCGGAGGCCGCGGTGACCCAGGCGGAGCTGAAGGTCGCCGCAGCGCGGGAGAAGGTCGACGGCGCCACCCTGACCGCGCCGATCGCTGGCACCGTGGTGGCCGTCAACGGCAGCGTCGGGGACTCCGGCACCTCGGCGGGCGGCGCGGCCACCGGCGGCGCGACCGGGGGCGGCGCCTCCGGGGCCGGCAGCACCCCATCCGGTCCGGGAGGCGACGGACTCGTGCAGATCGCCGATCTGACCCGGCTGGAGGTCAGCGCCGCGGTTCCCGAGGCCGACGCGACCCGGCTCAAGGCGGGCATGCCCGCCACGGTCAGCTGGAACGCGCTGCCCGGCACCACCGCCGAGGCGACGCTCGCCGCGATCGACCCGAACGCCACCACCGCCAACGACGTGGTGACCTACGGCGTCACCCTGAGCCTGAAGGACCGTCCCCAGGCGGCCCGGCCCGGCCAGAGCGTGCAGGTCACCGTCACCCTCGACACGGCCGAGAACGTCGTCGCGGTATCAGCCCTCGCGGTCACCAGCGCCGGCAACCGGCACACGGTGACCGTCCTGGACAACGGCACCCCGGTCGTCCGTTCGGTCGAGGTGGGCCTGCGCGGCGACCAACTCGTCGAGATCACCTCCGGCCTGACCGAAGGTGACCGGGTCGTGCTGCCCAGCACCGGCGGCGCCGACACGAGCACCGGTGGCGGTGGTCGGGGTGGGCCGGCGGGCGGCGGCCTGACCGGTGGCGGCGGGCGGGGCAACCGGTGACCCTCTACCTGGTCGACGGAGCTCACCGCACCACCGAGGGCCCGAACCGTCCGGTGCTCGACGTCCGGGACCTGACCAAGGTGTACGGGCAGGGCGAGGCAACCGTGCACGCGCTGCGCGGCGTGTCGCTGACCGTCGCGGCCGGCGACTACGTGGCCATCATGGGTTCCTCCGGATCCGGCAAGTCGACGCTGATGAACATCCTCGGCTGCCTCGACGTACCCAGCGCCGGCACCTACCGCCTGGACGGGGTCGACGTCAGCCGACTCGACGACGCCCGGCTGGCCCTGGTCCGCAACCGCCGGATCGGATTCGTCTTCCAGTCGTTCAACCTCATTCCCCGCACCTCGGCCGTGGCCAACGTCGAGCTGCCGTTGGCGTACGCCGGCGTCAAGCCGGCCGAGCGACGCCGGCGGGCCCTCGCGGCCCTGGACATGGTGGGTCTCGCCGGCCGGGCCGACCACGAGCCGAACCAGCTCTCCGGCGGGCAGCAGCAACGCGTCGCCGTCGCTCGTGCCCTGGTCACCGAGCCCGCGCTGATCCTCGCCGACGAACCCACCGGAAACCTCGACAGCCACTCCACCGAGGAGGTGCTGGCCATCCTCGACCAGCTGCACACCGCCGGCCGCACCATCGTCATGATCACCCATGAGACGGAGGTTGCCGCCCGGGCACGTCGGCTGGTCACCCTCTTCGACGGGCGGATCACCACCGACGTACGACAGGACGGTGCCCGGTGAGCCTGCTGGAGATCCTCCGCTTCGCCGGCCGCGGCGTCGCCGCCAACAAGCTGCGCTCGGCGCTGACCATGCTCGGCATCCTCATCGGCGTCGCCGCCGTCATCCTGCTGGTCGCCGTCGGCAACGGCTCCGCCCAGGCCGTCAACCGCAGCATCGAGGCGCTGGGCACCAACACCATCACCGTGTCCAGCACCGCCCGCGGCGGGACGACGCCATCGCCACTCACGGTCGACATCGCGCAGTCCCTGCACGATCCGGCACTCGCCCCCGACGTCCGGGCGGTCTCACCGGTGGTCAGCACCGCCCCGACGATGGCCCACGCCGGGACCGAGCACCCGGTGGCGCAGTTCCTCGGCACCCACCCGACCTACTTCGGCTCGTCGAACAGCCCACTGGTCGCCGGCACCGCCTTCACGGACCAGGACGTGGCCCAGGGGCTGCGGGTGGTCGTGCTCGGCCGGACCGTCGCCACCGAACTGTTCGCCGACACCGACCCGGTCGGCCAGCAGGTCACCGTCGGCGGCGCCCTGTTCACCGTCGTCGGAGTCCTCGCCGAGAAGAGTTCGGCGTCCGGCTTCTCCGACCCCAACGACCTCGCCGTCGCCCCGCTCACCGCCGTGCAGCAGGCCCTCACCGGGTACGGCCCGGTGAACTCCATCCTCGTCGAGGCCACCGGCCCGGACCGCGTGAACGCCGCACAGCAACAGGTCACCCAGATCCTCAACCAACGTCTCAAGCTGCCGGCCGGCACCACCGCCACCGGCCGCGGCGGAGGTGGCGCGGGTGCCGCGCCGTACCGGATCCAGAACGCCGCCCAACTCCTCGCCACCCGCACCGAGACCGCACAGACCTTCACCGTCCTGCTCGGCACCGTCGCCGGCATCAGCCTGCTCGTCGGCGGCATCGGCATCACCAACATCATGCTGGTGACCGTCACCGAGCGAACCCGGGAAATCGGCATCCGCAAGGCCCTCGGCGCACCCCGACGCACGATCCTCACCCAGTTCCTCGCCGAAGCGACCATGCTCAGCGTCCTCGGCGGCGGCCTCGGCGTGGCCGCCGCACTCATCGGCAGCCGGTTCACCATCGTCGGCGTGCAACCGGTGATCGTGCCCAGCTCCGTCGCACTGGCCCTGGGCGTCTCCGTCGCGATCGGGCTGTTCTTCGGCAGTGTCCCCGCCAGCCGCGCCGCCGGCCTGCGCCCCATCGACGCACTCCGCTACGAATGACAGGTGAAGCATGACGACCGATCTGGACACCGCTCTCGCCGCCGGACCCCGCCCCTGGCGGAATCGGGCCACCCCGTGGCTCATGGCAGCGCTGCTGCTCGTCGGCGGCTTCGCCGGCGGCGCCCAGGCGCAGCAGGCATACGGACCGGATACCGCGCCCGCGCCGACGGGGCGCGGGGCGGCGGTCGACGGACCCGCCGGTGGGGCCCGCGGCGGCGGTGCCCGTGGCGGTGGCGCCGCTCCCCCGGCAGCCACCGCCACCCCGGCCACCACCGGCACCGTCACCGACATCGACGGGAACACGATGAAGATCCGGCGCGAGTCCGGCGAGGTGGTCACCGTGCAGACCGACGACGGTACGCAGGTCCGGCTGCCCGGCGCGCTCAAGGACCTCCAGGCCGGCGACACCGTCGTGGTGACCGGGAACATGCAGAGCGGCGAAATCTCAGCCGCCACGATCACCCAACAGAAGTAGCCGATGTGAGTGCGACGGTTGACCGGTTGACAGAAATCAAGCTGGAGAGTGTCGGATCTGCCGGATGCCGTTCGTAGCGTATGCAGAGACGGACGTCGGGTCCGGACGATCAGAGGGAGCGGATATGCCTGAGTACCTCATCTACTTCAATCAGCAGTGGGTGGGTGACCACACCGAGGAGTGGTTCCGCGGGCGCGGTCCACTCGCCAGGGCGGTTGTTGACGAGATCAAGGCCGCCGGGGCATTCGTCTTCGCCGGGGGCCTGGAGGAAGAGGACGGCCCGGTCTTCAGCGCAGACGCCACAAGCGGTGCGATGGTCTTCACCGACGGGCCCTATGTCGAGAGCAAGGAGTTCCTGGGTGGCCTGACCATCGTGGACGTGCCGGATGAGGCGACCGCCCGGATGTGGGCTGGCAAAATCGCGGAGGCATGCGGCTGGCCGCAGGAGGTTCGCCGGTTCAAGCCGCGGCGCGTCTTGCAGGGATGAGATCGTCACTCGTCAGCTGAGGCTTGAGCCGAGGCGTGGCCAGGCCGGCACCGGGGCGACGTCGCTGCTGCGGTATCGGCAAGGATTTGACCAGACACGGGGGCGGCCAGAAAAGTGCCGCCCCCGGAGCCGGCCGACGAAAGCGCTTCGCCGTACTCATCTGCCGCGGGTCGCTCGCTGGCGAGGAGACGGCGTCGGTCCGGGCTGGTCACTGCAGGTTTAGCCTGTATGGCGTTGCCGGGCACTTGAAGCAGGCGAAGATCCGAAGGTCGCCGCGGCGGCCGACCGTGATACCGGTTGGCTCGTTGACGGCCCTCCACTGGGGGTCGGTCCACGACGGCTGCAGGTGGGATTCCTCCACCGGCATCCAGCTCCCACCGTCGGATTCGCTGGAGCTGATGGTGAGCAGCAGGTCCATGCGCTGGCGGCAGTTAGGGCAGTCCATCGGCCGCAGATCGGACACCTCCCAGTTTGCGTATCCGCCGACCTTCCACCCCGGCGCTTGTGACACGGAGAAGTAGGTCTCCTCACCAAACTGACGGCTGTCGTCCCACTGCCGGATCCGTTGGCCCAACTCCGCCGGTAGCTCCTGCCACCAGGGATACTCGACGACCTGTTCCGGGTGTAGAGCGCACGGACGGGGCAGATAGTCCTCCTCGCGAGCGACAGTGGGCGGCGGCGGGGTGGGCAGCATGGTCGTGACGCCGCTAGCCGTGCGCCACCGCAGTTGGACTGCCGGTCCCGCATAGTCCCCGTCGCGGTGCTGATTCGGGCACCACAGCACCTGCAACAGATCGGCGTCATCGGGACAGCGCAGATCCGCAACATCGGCGGCGTGCAACTGGGCCACCGCCACCATCGGGCTCGGCGTCGGCTCGGACACGGTCACGGAGCCGATCGCGACCGAGCCCTGGTCCGTGGTCATCGTTCCGGCGAAGCCGGGAACGTCCCGAGCCAGCTGCTGCATCGCGGCCCAGTCTCCCGCCTGCATCCGGGCGACGAGATCCGGCGCAATCGGGGTCTCCTGGCGAACAACGTGCGGCCCTGCGCAGACCGGCCACGGCTCATCGGCGGGCCACAACAACCTCCCGCCGACGTGGCTTCCTCCCACGTCGGGGTCGCCGGGCCGCGGATGCAGCCGCGTCGCGGTTCGCGCAAACGCGTTGACGCCGGAGAACAATTCACTGAGATCCAGAGGCCGTGCAGGGGTTGTCCGGGTCATCACCGGCGCGAGCCTAGCGGGAGCTTCCACGCCGCGCCTTCCCTCGGATCACCCGGCTCACGCTAGTGACCGACGGCGGGCGATCGTGCTCGCGTCTCAGGCGCCGCCCAACGCCCCAACATGCCGCCGACCGGGCGTCACGGTACGTGGCAGAGGGCGCGGCGATGCTCGGCGCGCGGTCCTGCCGATGAGCGTGCGTCGACGTCGCCCCATGCTGGGGTGCTGCCCCGGCTGCTGCTCCTTACCGCGTCGATGACGAGCGGCATTCTCGCTCACAGCTCGTCGTTACGGAGACGGGGAGCTGGGCCGCGTAGATGGGGCTCGTCTCGTCGTAGTGGCGTGTGGTCAGTCGGAGTTCGTCGGTGGCTGTAGAGCCCGATGACCTCGGTTGTCGTCCTGCCGTACGACGTCCTGCCGGTCTCAGCCGTATCGCTCGACGAGCGTGTTGCCGATCGAGGCTAGGTGGTCTCGCACACCCGGAGGGCCGGTGACCTCGATCCATTCGACCAGCCCGGCAAGTTCGCCAGCGAGTATGTATTCGTCGTTGCCGCGGATCACGACCTCAATGCGACCGTCGGTCCTTGAACCTCCCACTTCGAGCCGACCGCCGAACCCCATCCGGAGCACGCCTATCCCCTGGGGCGCGCACACCGCCCGGACTTCGAGGGGCATTCGTTTGCGCTCGACCTCGTCGGCGATCGCGCGCCAGCCCTCGGCAAGGTCGAAGTCCTCGGGCCGGTGCGCGGGGTCGCAGGTCGGGTCGGCGGACGAAACGCGGTCGATCCGAAAGGTCCGCCGACCTGCCTCGGTGTTGGCGACGAGGTACCACGATGGGCCTTTGGCGACGATGCCCAGCGGGTGGACGGTTCGCTCGGTTTCGGTGCCCTCGCGGTCGACGTAGCCGAGCCGGACCTGGACACCGCGGATCACCGCGTCCTGGAGCGCGTCGAGGAAGCGAGGCGGTCGGGGCTCGGCCCGGCTCGCCCCCCATCGCTGCGGGTCCATGACGAGCGACGACGCTGCCGCCTCGGCCTGCACCCGGAAGGGTTCCGGCAGGGCTTGAACGAGCTTGCGCAGCGCCGCTTTCACGGCCGGCGTCGCAGCCGAGACCGGGCCGGCGACCAGGAAAAGGGCGCGGGCCTCACCTGCGGTCAACCCGGACAGGTCGGTGCGGGCACCGCCCACGAGGCGCCAGCCGCCGCCTCGGCCCTGCATGGAGTACACCGGGACTCCGGCCATACCCAGGGCGTCGAGGTCACGGCGGGCGGTGCGCTCGGAGATCTCCAACTCCCGGGCGACCTCCGCTGCTGTCACCTGCTCGCGATGTTGCAGCAGAAGGAGGATGGCCATCAACCGGTCGGCGCGCACTCCGACAACACTTCCACAAAAACCGGTCAGGAGGTGACCGGTATCGGTCGGCAAGATGCCGGCATGACAACCGATTTTCCCGAGCCCACCCGCATTTCGGTCAACGGTGTGGAACTCGAAGTCTTCGAAGCCGGCCGGCAGAACACGGGGAACCCCATCGTGCTCTGTCACGGCTGGCCGGAGCACGCCTTCTCCTGGCGCCATCAGATGCCCGCCCTCGCGGCAGCGGGCTACCACGTAATCGTCCCGAACCAGCGAGGTTACGGCAACTCGTCCCGCCCGACCGAAGTCACCGACTACGACATCGCACACCTGTCGGGTGACCTCGTCGCACTGCTCGATCACTACGGATACGGCGATGCCACCTTCGTTGGTCATGACTGGGGCGCAGCCGTCGTCTGGGGCCTGACCCTGTTGCACCCGAACCGTGTCAACAAGGTGATCAACCTGAGCCTGCCGTACCTCGAGCGCGGGGATAAGCCCTGGATCGAGTTCATGGAGGATGTGCTCGGTAGCGACTTCTATTTCGTCCACTTCAACCGGCAGCCGGGCGTCGCGGACGCCGTGTTCGAGGAGAACACGTTCCAGTTCCTCCGGAACATGTACCGGAAGGACGTGCCCCTCGCGCAGCCGCAGCCGGGCAATGCGTTGATCAACCTCGCCAGAATGGAAACCCCACTCGGTAAGCCCATCATGAGCGACAGCGAACTGGCCGTCTTCGTCTCCGCCTTCGAATCAACAGGTTTCACGGGCGGTCTGAATTGGTACAGAAACCTGGACCGCAATTGGCGTCTGCTGGCGGACGTGAACCCAATCATCCGACAACCTACCCTCATGATCTACGGCGACCGCGATACGGTCGCGAGGTCCGAAAGACTGACAGACTTCGTGCCGAATGTGGAAGTGGTCAGTTTGGATTGCGGTCATTGGATCCAGCAGGAAAAGCCGGACGAAACAAACCAGGCGATTCTCAAGTGGCTGGACCAGCGGGATGCCGCCTAGCACTGCAGCAGGAGATCCGCTTCACTGTCCGCTGAGGATTTGCGGATTGTAGTCGCTGGCCATCTGCGGGTTGGTGGCGTCAGCCACCAACCCGCAGGATGCGCCGTCCATTTGTCTGGGCGGTCCGTCTCGCGTCACGATGGACCATCCGATTGATGGCTGCCGGTTTCCAGTCGCGCATCACGGCCGCCGCCGTGCTCTCAAGGACTCAGGAGTAGGCGCTCACGCAGCCTGCGGCCCCCGCATCAAGAAGGGCTGCATCGATGTCGCCGACCTCGGCGTCGCGCAGCAGCGGTGGAAACCAGCGCGGTCACAATGGGCCTGCCACATCTCGGCGACATCGGGTTTCTCCCCGAAACAACCTACCGGCCGGCCCACGGTAAGCGTCGCGGGCGGACGTACACAGCCGCTTCATGCTACGCCTCGGCCTGGGATGCAGCCGTCACACTGACATGCGCACGAAGATCACGTGCACGGATCTGCCGCTGTCCGCTCGGGATAGGCTCGGGATGTCGCGATGAGGAATCGCTATCGGTTGACGTCAGCCGTTGATGTCAACGGCCACGTGGCGGCAGCGAGAAGGCATAATCGGCAGCATGAGCAGCGCCCCCTCCCGGCTGTCCGTCGTCACCCTCGGCGCGGGCGACATCAGCGCCCTGCGCTCGTTCTACCGCGCACTGGGCTGGCCCGAACTACCAACCAGCGATGACGGATGGGCCGCCTTCCAACTTGGCGGGGTTCTGCTCGCG